>JBAVMB010000147.1:0-5167 GCA_049689615.1 Allostellaceae bacterium | reverse complement strand
GCGTGAGTTCGGGCTGTCCCGACAGCGTGATCTGTCTGCCGCCGGTCTCGGTCGGCGTCACGGCCACCGTGGCGCCGAAGTGCCGGAGCATGTTTTCGGTGTGGTCGCGCGTCGCCGCAGGTTCGATCACTGTTGTGTCGCCCGGCGCATTGAGTCCCGCCAGCAGCACCGCCGACTTCACTTGTGCCGACGGCACCGGCAGCGTGTAGGTAATCGGCATCGGCGATGCAGTTCCCAACACGGCCAAAGGCAGACGTGCGCCGTCGCGGGCCACAAAGCGCGCACCGATGCGCGTCAACGGCTCGACGATACGCGCCATCGGCCGGCGGCGCAGGGATTCGTCGCCAGTGAAAAAGCTGGTGAAGGAATGGGTCGCGACGGCACCCATCAATAGCCGCGCGCCCGTACCCGAGTTACCGAGATCGAGAACTTCGCCCGGTTCGGTCAGTCCGCCGACGCCGACGCCGTGCACGCTCCACAGACCGTCATGGCTTCGCTCGATGCGCGCGCCGAGCGCGCGCAGCGCTGCGGCGGTGCGCAGCACGTCGTCGCCCTCGAGCAGATTGCGGATGCGCGTGCGGCCGACGGCGACCGCACCGAGGATGAGGGCGCGATGCGAGATCGATTTGTCGCCGGGCACGCGGCAGCGGCCGCGAAGCGCACGCGACGAGCCGGATGAAAGCGCGGTCACGGATGCGGTGTCCTCGATGGTGCCCAGTCTTTAGCACAGCGCGGTCGCGGGTGCGACCGGACCGCGCCGGGTGACTTGCGTACGGCCCGAGGCTGGCATGAATTAGCTTTTGACAGCGGCCCGCGGTCGTGGCAAAGGGCCGGGAAATATGGGTTTGGCGTTCGCACACGCAGCGGAGGCATCGTGACGAAGGTCGAGTGGGGTACCAAGCGGATTTGCCCGAATTGCGGCGCGCGCTATTACGACATGCGCCGCGATCCGATCACGTGTCCAAAATGCGGCGCGCCGTTCGATGCCGAGTTCCTGGTCAAGACCCGGAAATCGCGCGCTGCAGCGCCTGTTGCGGTCGAAGACGTGGCGCCACTCGAAGAAGAGCTTGAAGCCGATCTGGCGGCCGAGCCCGACGAGGCGGGCGGGGCGGTGACCGAGATTCAGGTCGGCGACGAGGCCGAAGAGGAGGCCGAGGAAACCACCGCGACCGCTAAGGCCGGCAAAGGCAAAGGCCGCGGCAAAGGCGCCGCGGACGACGAAAAGAAAGACGGCGACGAGGAGGAGGACGAAGAGGTTCTCGAAGATACCTCGGAACTCGGCGAGGACGAGGACGACATGGCCGAGGTCATCGAGAACGTCGACGAGGAGGACGATCGCTGATCCGGCGGGCCTTTCGCGCCGTGGCTCGCCGCGCTAGATTTCCCGCGTTCCCGCCGCGGAACATGCTCGCATCGGGGCCATAGCTCAGCTGGGAGAGCGCTACAATGGCATTGTAGAGGTCAGGGGTTCGATTCCCCTTGGCTCCACCAATCGAAGGCCTGGCGCCGTCCGCGTCGGGCCTTCGTCGTTTTTGGCCCTGCTTCCAGCGCCGCCCCAGCCCTTGATAAGGCAATGGCGCCGACCCACATGTCGCAGCGAGGGCGAGGCCATAGGGCGCGTCCGATGGTTTCAAGGGGTGCCCGCCATGGGGCCCCGCAAAGGGGACTTAGCTCGCTCGAGGAGGTCCAGGTGGCGCGTTTGTCGGTCTTCAATTCGCCGTTGTTGCTCGGGTTCGATCAGTTCGAGCGTGCGCTCGATCGCGTGACCAAGGCAACCGCCGACGGCTATCCCCCGTACAATGTCGAGCAGCGCGGCGACAGCGCCCTGCGCATCACGCTCGCCGTCGCCGGCTTCACCATGGATGACCTGGCGGTTCAGATCGAGGACAACCAGCTGGTCATCCGCGGCAAGCAGACCGACGACAAGGAGCGGGTTTATCTCCATCGCGGCATTGCAGCCCGTCAGTTCCAGCGTTCGTTCGTCCTCGCCGACGGCATCGAAGTCGTCGCTGCGTGGCTCGAAAACGGCCTCCTCCACATCGATCTCGCGCGTCGCGCGGCGGAGCAACAGGTTAAGCGCGTCGAAATCCGCGGCTCGGGCAGTCCGACCAACGGAAAGGCAGGCAACCATGAATAATCCCGAACTTGCACGGCTCAAGAACATCTCGGCGAAGGAATTCGCGCTGTGGGGAATCCAGGACCTCGCTTATATCCGTCCGGTCACGGTCGACGGGAAAAAGGTGTTTACGATCCATGCGGCCGACGGCACCGAGGTTGCGGTGATGAACACACTCGAGGTCGCGGCTGCGGCCGTCCGCCAGAACGATCTGGAACCGCTCAGCGTTCACTGAGCATTTCGGCCTAGAATCAACCGGGAGATCGCCAGCTGCTCTGCCTCAGGCGGCGTCGCTGGCGGCGTGGTCGACGAGCAGCGCGTAAAGCGCGTCGGCGCGGTCAGTGCCGCGCAGTTTCTCGCACGTCTTGCGGTCGCGCAGCAGGCGCGAGACCAGCGCCAGCGCCTTGAGATGGTCGCCGCTCGCGCCTTCCGGCGTCACCAGCAGGAAAATCAAATCGACCGGGCGATTGTCGACCGCCTCGAAATCGACCGCCTTCTCAAGGCGGGCAAAAAACCCGCGCGGCGCGGATAGGCCTGGCAACCGGCCGTGCGGCACGGCGACACCATTGCCGATACCGGTCGAGCCGAGGCGCTCGCGCTCGATCAGCGTTTCGAACAGAACTCGCTCGCTGACGCCCATGATGGGCGCCGCGCGCTTGGCCAGGTCCTGCAAGGCTTGCTTCTTGTTCGCCGCTTTGAGACGGGTCGTCACCGAATTTGGCGTCAGCAGGTCTGAAATCCGCATTGCTGGCTTGCTTGCTCGTTGCCCGGTCACAGTTGCAGGGTCCTCTCGCGGCGGCGCCGGACCGACGAGGGGATATTCATCGCCTCGCGGTATTTGGCGACCGTCCGGCGGGCGATGTCTATACCTTCTTTCATCAAAATTTCCACGATCCGATCGTCGGATAGGATTTCGCCGGCTTCTGCCGCGATCAGCGAACGGATTCGGAACCGCACGGCTTCGGCCGAATGCGCCTCGCCCGAGGCCGCGGCAATGGCCGAAGTAAAGAAGTATTTGAGCTCGTAAATCCCGCGCGGCGTCAGGATGTATTTGTTCGTCGTGACGCGGCTGACGGTGCTTTCGTGCATTTCAATGGCGGTAGCGATGTCGCGCAGCACCAGCGGCTTCAGGTGCTGCACGCCGTGGCGCAGGAATCCGTCCTGCTGACGGACGATCTCGCGTGACACTTTCAAGATCGTGGTCGCCCGTTGGTGCAGCGCCTTGACCAGCCAATTGGCCGACTGGAAGCGCTCGGAGAGATATTCCTTCTCTTTCTTGTTCTTGGTTGCGCCGCTGACTTCGGCGTAATAGCGGTTGTTGACCAGGACGCGCGGCAGGCTTTCGCTGTTGAGCTCCACCGCCCAGCTGCTGTCCGGCAGCGCGCGCAGCAGCACGTCGGGCACGACGACTTCGGGCGCCGCCTTGTCGAAGGCGAGACCGGGCTTCGGATTGAGCGCCTTGATCTCGGCGACCATCTGCATGAGGTCGGCGGCGTCGACGCGGCAGACGCGCATCAGCTGTTGCGCGTCGCGGTTGGCGAGCAGCGGCAGGTTTTCGACCAGCGTCTGCATCGCCGGATCGAACCGGTCCCTCTCCTTGAGCTGCAACGCCAGGCATTCGGCGAGGGTGCGCGCAAAAACGCCGGCCGGATCGAACCGCTGCAGCAGTGCCAGCGTTTTTTCGATGCGCGCGACGTCGCACGACAGCCGTTCGGCGATGGCGGTGAGGTCGCCGATGATATAGCCGGCGTCGTCCACCACATCGATGAGATGGCTGCCAATGACGCGGTCGGCGGGATCGTGAATCTCGACGGCGAGCTGCTCGAGCAGATGTTCGCGCAAGCTGGTCGGCCGCGTCAGCGTCTGATCAAGTCCGGGCAGACCGTCGGCCGGTGGCGCAGCACCAGTGCGGGTTTTCCAGGCCTCCGGATCGCCGGCATAGTCGAGATTGCCCTCGCCTTCGTGGCCGGCTTCCTCGTGCCAGGTTTCGGCCGCGTCCGCGGTATCGGCGCCGGCGACGGCGTCGCGGCGCACGTCCGGTGTGCTGTCGCCTTCCGGCGGCGTCTCGGCCGCGGTGCCGTCGGCGGCAGCCGATTCGGTGCCGCCACCGTCGTCCGACGTTTCGTCGCGCTCAAGGAGGGGATTCTGCTCGAGCTCGTTCTCGACATAGGCGGTGAGCTCGATGCTCGACATCTGCAGCAGCTTGATCGCCTGCTGCAGCTGCGGCGTCATGACGAGCGCCTGACCTTGGCGCAGATCCAATCGCGGCGTAAGGGCCATGGCGACGACCTACAGGGTGAATCTTTCGCCCAGGTAAACGCGCCGCACGTCCGCGTCGCGCACGATCTCGTCCGGCGCGCCCTCCATCAGCACCTGGCCCTGGTGCAGGATATAGGCGCGGTCGACGATCTCGAGCGTTTCGCGGACATTGTGGTCGGTGATCAACACGCCGATGCCGCGATCCTTCAGATGGGCAACGAGATCGCGGATGTCGTTGACGGCGATCGGATCGATGCCGGCCAGAGGCTCATCGAGCAAAATGAAGTGCGGCCGCGTTGCCAGCGCACGCGCGATTTCAACGCGCCGTCGCTCGCCGCCGGAAAGCGCCATCGCCGGCGCGCGGCGCAGATGGGTGATCGAGAACTCGGCGAGCAGCGCGTCGAGCATGGTTTCGCGTGCCTCGGCCACCGGTTCGGCAACTTCGAGCACCGCACGGATGTTCTGCTCGACGGAAAGACCGCGGAAAATCGAGGCTTCCTGCGGCAGATAGCCGATGCCGAGCCGCGCGCGGCGGTACATCGGCAGCTCGGTGATGTCCTCGCCGTCGAGCGTGATCGCGCCGACATCCGGTCGTACCAGGCCGGTGATCATGTAGAAGCAGGTGGTCTTGCCGGCGCCGTTGGGCCCGAGCAGGCCGACGGCCTCGCCGCGCTGGACCGAGACGCTGACGGCGCGCAACACCGGCCGCTTCTTGAAGCTCTTGCCGAGATTGGTCGCCACCAGGCCGGCATTCGAGGCAACGAGGCGCGGCGCGCCGTCGCGGCGCGGCCC
>JBAVMB010000146.1:0-1737 GCA_049689615.1 Allostellaceae bacterium | reverse complement strand
GGCGCAGGATTTCCTCGTAGTAGTGACGATAGTTGGTCTTGTCGGCGTCGATGAAGGCGAAATCGAAGCCCGCGTCGGGCGGCAGTGCGCGCAGCGTATCGAGCGCCGGCGCAAGCTTGAGCGTTATCCTGCCGGCGACGCCGGCCTTCTCCCAGTAGCGTTGCGCGATCGCGGTCCATTCCTCGCTCACGTCGCAGCAGAGCAGGCTGCCGCCGGCGGTGAGGCCGCGGGCGATGCAAATCGCGCTGTAGCCGGTAAACGTGCCGACCTCGACCGCGCGCCGCGCGCCAATTGCGCGCGCGAGCAGCGTCATGAACGTCCCCTGCTCGGGCGCGATCTGCATCCCGGCCCGCCGCCCCAGCTTTTCCTGGGTCTCCCGCGCCAGCTCGTGCAAAACCGGATCGCTGTTGTGCCCGTGAGCGAGCAGGTAGTCGTAAAGTTTATTGTCGAGGGTGATAAATTTTCCGCCGGGCGTCATGGTGCGGATTTTAGCATCGGCGGCTCGCGATCGCATCGTTAACCGCATCGCGAGCGGGGTCGCGCCGCGGGCCGCGCGGCGCCGCGGGCTACAAGCCCATCGAGTCGAGCTCCCGGCGGATGCGTTCGGGATGGGTCGCGCCCCAGTAGACCCGGCCGCATCGCGGACAGCGCGCGAAGCGTTCCTGGCTCGCATAGACGAAGGGCGGCACGCGGCGCACGACCGTATCTCGGCCGGCCTCGGCAAGCGGCTCGTTGCAGTGCGAGCATCGGGTGAACGCCCCGCAGCGCGGATCGAACGGAAAGCGCGCAAGCACTGCGCGAAGTTGATCGCGGAACAGGTTGTCTTCAAGGTAGAGCGCATCGGGCGCGGTGCGCAGGCGCTTGTCGCGCGTCAGCGTAACGCGGCGCTCCGCGCGCGCCCGTGCGAGCAGCTTGGCGCCGCCCAAGGACGGATCGAAGAGCACGTCGGCGCCCAGCAGCCGAAGCCATCGCGCCAGGCGCGCGAGCATCCGGTCGGCGGCGAATTTCGGCGCGGATTGCGGGTCCGATTTGACCAATTCGTCCATCGCGCGTCGATGTAGTATAGCAGGGCGTCTGGAACCGGGGCCGCCGCCGTAACGACCGGGCATCCAGCGACAGTTAAAGTAAGTAATACTTGAAATCGAAGAAAGGCGACCGATCCGAGTAGGGAAGTTCGAAAAAGAGGAACCGATGAAAGAAGAGCGGGTCACGTTCAAGTCTGGAGATCTCACGCTCGAAGGGATGATTGCCTACCCCGATGGCGCCGGGCCGCATCGCGCGGCCGTCCTATGCCATCCACATCCGCTCTACGGCGGTTCGATGTACAACAACGTGCTCGACGCCGTGCTGGAGGCGCTGCAGGCGAGCGGCTTTGCGACTTTGCGCTTCAACTTTCGCGGGGTCGGCCAGAGCGAGGGCGAGTTCGATAACGGCAAGGGCGAGACCGACGACGCCATCGCGGCGATCCGTTTTCTGACGACTCAAAAAGGAGTGAAGGCCGACGGCGCGGTGCTGGCCGGGTATTCGTTCGGTGCGACGACGGCCGTGCGGGCCGCCTCAGGCGCGGAAGAGATTGGGGTGATCGTGACAGTCGCGCTGCCGCTCGGAATGATCGACCCGTCGGTGCTCGGCACGATTACCAAGCCCATCGTGCTGCTCGCCGGCGATCAGGATTCTTACTGTCCAGCGAACCATCTGACAGCGCTCGCCGATCGGCTGGGGACTTCAGCGCAGCTC
>JBAVMB010000145.1:0-1717 GCA_049689615.1 Allostellaceae bacterium | reverse complement strand
GCCCGGTTCTGCGCCACTCGTTCGACAGCGTCGGCAACGGCGAGTTGCGCTACATTTTCGGACAGACTTGGTTCACCGGTCAGACCGCGGCCACCGGCCAGATTACACCAGGCCTCGTCGGCGTCGGCACGCTGGCGCCGATCACCGCGGCGACGCATAACGAGTTGCGCGGCACTCTCGATACCAACGATATCGGCAAATATCTCAGCAATGCGGTCACGCTCGACGGACAGCGCACCGACGTCAACGGCGGCACCGGCTCGAACAAGGAAGGCTTGGCGACCGACGAGGTCCAGGTTCACGTCACCAAGTCGATCGCGCTGGTCGGCGCCGGCGGCTGGCAGACGCTCGAATTCGCGGACGTGCCGTCGCAGAACCTGTCCGAGCCGACCTGGTACGGCGGACTCATCTACGAGCCGAGCGCCGATGCGCGCGCCGAGCTCACCTATGGCCACCGAGACGGCGCGGACTCCTTCGCTGGCGACTTGCGCTACGCGCTGACGCCGATCACCACGGCCTACGCTAATTACTCCGAAGTCACTACCACGCCGCAACAGGCGATTCTGCAGAATCTGAGCGGCGCAGTCCTGGGGCCGAACGGTGCTGTGCTCGACGCCACCACCGGCCTGCCGATTTCGCTCAACAACAGCGAGTTCAGCCTGCAAAATGATGTCGAACGGCTGCGCACTTTCCAGGCCAGTCTGGTCACCGATCTCGATCCGAACCGCTTCACCGTCAGCACGATCCATCAGGAGATGGAATCGCTCACCGGCTTGGTTCCGAACGACTCGATGAACGGCATTACCGGAACCTGGGATCGCCGGATGACGCCGCTTACCACCATGACGCTGAATGGCGGCTACTTCCTCCAGGATTCGCAGCACACTCACACGTTCAACGCGACGCTCGGATTCAGTCACGAATTCACGCCGACGCTATTCGGCTCGCTCAACTACAATTTCGCCTACGTCGATTCCGTGTCGGGCGGACCGAATTTCTATCGCAATTCGCTGATCCTCACGCTGCGCAAGGTATTTTAGGAGCGCGGCGATGGAAGGGTTTGCAATCCTCGGCCGCGAAACACCCGTGCTCCGCCGCGCTGGCCAAATCGTCAACGCGCTGACTGTCGACGTCGAGGATTATTTCCAGGTCGAGGCGCTGGCTCATGCCGTGCCGCGCAGCGCATGGGAATCGATGCCGTCGCGGGTCGAAGCCAACGTCGATCGCCTGTTGGCGCTGTTCGACGACAATGGCGTCAAGGCCACGTTCTTCACGCTCGGTTGGATCGCCGAACGGCACAAAGCGATGGTCCGGCGCATCATTGCGCTCGGCCACGAATTGGCCAGCCACGGCGTCAGTCACATCCGCGCCGACCGGCAAAGCCGTGACGCGTTCGGCGCCGACATCCGCCGTAGCAAGGCGCTGCTCGAAGATATCGGTCAGGCGCCGGTTAAAGGCTATCGTGCCGCCACCTTCTCGATCGGCGCTGCCAATCTCTGGGCGCTCGACGAGTTGGCAGCCGCCGGCTTCACCTACAGTTCGAGCGTCTATCCGATCGCGCACGATCTCTACGGCATGCCGATGGCGCCGCGCCGGCCGTTCCGCGCCAATCCTTGTGCCGTGCTCGAAGTGCCGCTCAGCACCGTTCGCGTCGGCAGCCGCAACCTGCCGGCGTCGGGCGGCGGCTATTTCCGCCTCCTGCCTTATGCCTTGTCGC
>JBAVMB010000144.1:0-4273 GCA_049689615.1 Allostellaceae bacterium | reverse complement strand
GCGCAACGCGCGACGCTATTGCAAAGCATCCTGCGAACCTGGCTCGAAGCGGTAAAACTGCCCGCCGCCATTCGTGTCCAGGTGGACGTCGATCCCTACAGCTTCCTGTGAATTTCGCGCCGTATTTTCGGTCCCCTCGTGATCATCCGGGAAATGCCCAAATGCCCGCGGCTGCTGGGATTTTCCGGCTGCGGCGACGTGACACGGCGCCGCTGGGCGGCCTTGTTGCGTGCCCGAAAAGCCTATGTTAGAACCGCCGCGCTTTCCGGCGGGACCGTGACGGTGGGGGTTTTCGAACGGCGAAAACCCGGCGGAGGGCGTGTTCATTTTGAGACCGTTTCGGCGTCGGTCTCGACCGGAAAATTAAGGACATCAGTTCGACGTGGCATCCGAAGCGACAAGCGTAGCCGGTTTGGCGGAGCGTTACGCGGCCGCGCTTTTGGAGCTCGCCGACGAGCGCAAGGCGCTGGACGCGGTGGCGTCCGACCTTACGGGCCTGCGCCGACTGATCGACGACAGCTCCGATTTGCGCCGCATGATCCGTAGCCCGGTTCTGCAGCGCGACGAGCAGGCGCGTGCCATCGCCGCCGTTGGCGAACGCGCCAGCGCCGATCCGCTAACGCGCAATTTTCTCGGCCTGCTGGCGCGCAACCGACGGCTGTTCGCGCTGCCAGACATGATCCATGGATTTCTCCGTATTCTCGCCGAGCGCCGCGGCGAGGTGACGGCACAGGTGATCGCGGCGCAGGAATTATCCGCGACGCAGCGCCAGGCGCTCGACGAGCGCCTACGCAAAGCGGTCGGCGGCAAGGTGGCGGTCGATTTTCGCGTCGATCCGAGCCTGCTCGGCGGGCTGATCGTCAAGGTGGGCTCGCGCATGGTCGACGCGTCGCTCAAGAGCAAGCTGGCGCGGCTCGCGCTGGTGATGAAGGGGGCTGGTTGATATGGAAATCCGTGCCGCGGAAATTTCCGCGATCCTGAAAAAGCAGATCGCCGAATTCGGCACCGAGGCGGATATCGCCGAGGTTGGGCAGGTGCTGTCTGTCGGCGATGGCATCGCCCGCATTTATGGCCTCGACAAGGTCCAGGCGGGCGAACTGGTCGAGTTCCCGAACGGCGTCAAGGGCATGGCCCTCAATCTCGAAACCGACAATGTCGGTGTCGTGATCTTCGGCGATGACAGCGGCATCGGCGAGGGTGATACGGTCAAGCGCACCGGCGCCATCGTCGACGTACCGGTCGGGCGTGGTCTTCTCGGGCGCGTCGTCAACGCGCTGGGTGAGCCGATCGATGGCAAAGGTCCGCTAAAGGACGTCAAACGCACGCGCGTCGAGGTCAAGGCCCCGGGAATCATTCCGCGTCGCTCGGTGCACGAGCCGGTGCAGACCGGCCTTAAGGCGATCGATGCGCTCGTTCCCGTCGGCCGCGGTCAGCGCGAGTTGATCATCGGCGACCGCCAGACCGGCAAGACCGCGGTCGCGATCGACGCCTTCCTCAACCAGAAGGCGGTGAACGCAGGCAACGACGAATCGAAGAAGCTCTACTGTATCTACGTCGCGGTTGGTCAGAAGCGCTCGACGGTGGCGCAGATCGTAAAGACGCTCGCCGATTACGGCGCGCTCGACTATTCGATCGTGGTTGCCGCTACCGCCTCGGAGCCGGCGCCGCTACAGTTCCTCGCGCCTTATGCCGGCTGCGCCATGGGCGAGTTCTTCCGCGATAACGGCATGCACGCCGTCATCGTCTACGACGATCTGTCGAAACAGGCGGTGGCCTATCGCCAGATGTCGCTGCTGCTGCGCCGTCCGCCGGGCCGCGAAGCCTATCCGGGCGATGTCTTCTATCTGCATTCACGCTTGCTCGAGCGCGCCGCGAAGATGAACCAGGACCACGGTTCCGGCTCGCTCACCGCGCTGCCGATCATCGAAACCCAGGCGGGCGACGTTTCCGCCTACATTCCGACCAACGTCATCTCGATCACCGACGGTCAGATCTTCCTCGAAACCGACCTGTTCTACCGCGGCATCCGGCCAGCGATTAACGTTGGCCTGTCGGTCTCACGCGTGGGTTCGGCGGCACAGATCAAGGCGATGAAGCAGGTCGCCGGCAAGATCAAGCTCGAGCTTGCGCAATACCGCGAAATGGCCGCCTTCGCGCAGTTCGCCTCGGACCTCGATCCGGCGACCCAGCGCCTGCTGGCGCGCGGCTCGCGGCTCACCGAATTGCTGAAGCAGCCGCAATTCAAGCCGGTGCCGGTCGAGGAGCAGGTGGTTTCGATCTTCGCCGGCACGCGCGGTTATCTCGACAAGGTCGAGATCGCGGACGTGACGCGCTTCGAGGCGCAGATGCTCGGCGAGCTGCGCACCAAGGCACCGAAAATCCTGATGTCGATCCGCGAGAAGCGTGAATTGAACCCGGATACCGAAAAAGAGCTGGTGGCTTTCCTTGACGGCTTCACCAAAGCCTTCGCCTGATCGACGGATATTAGTGCGCCATGGCAAGCCTCAAGGACCTGCGCAACCGCATCCGCTCCGTCCGCTCGACGCAGAAGATCACGTCGGCGATGAAGATGGTGGCGGCGTCACGCTTGCGCCGCGCTCAGGAACAGGCTTTGGCCGCGCGGCCTTACACCGAGCGGATGGAGCGCATGCTCGGCTCGCTCGCCGCCAATCTGCGCAATCAGCCGAACGCGCCCAAGCTGCTCGCCGGCACCGGCAGCGACCAGACGCATCTGCTCCTGGTCGCCACGTCGGATCGCGGCCTTGCCGGCGGCTTCAACGCCACCATCCTGCGCGAGGCACGGCGGACGCTGCGCGCGCTGCAGCGCGACGGCAAGACTGTCAAGCTGTTCACCGTCGGCCGCAAGGGGCGCGACGCGTTGCGGCGTGACAATGCTAAGTTGATCGTCGAAAGCCTGACCGAAATCGGCCGGCCGCGCCTGACCTTTGCCAATGCCGAGGACATCGCCGGCCGCTTGGTCGACCGCTTCGAGGCGGGCGAGTTCGACACCTGCACCGTGATCTTCAACCGTTTCAAGTCGGCGATCAGCCAGATTGTCACCAAGCAGCAGCTCATTCCCTTTGCCGTGCCGGAGGTGAAGGAAAAGGAAAAATCCGACACCAAAGGCGCGATCTATACCTTCGAGCCCGAGGAAGGCGATATCCTGACCGAGCTCTTGCCACGCAATCTTGCGGTCCAGATCTTCACGGCGCTGCTCGAAAACGCTGCGTCCGAACAGGGCGCGCGGATGACCGCGATGGACAATGCGACGCGCAACGCCGGCGAGATGATCGATCGGCTCAACATCACCTACAACCGCTCGCGTCAGGCCGCCATCACCAAGGAACTGATCGAGATCATTTCGGGCGCCGAGGCGCTCTAGGGGAATCATAATGGCCAAGAACAACACTGGCACCATTGCGCAGGTCATCGGCGCCGTCGTCGACGTCAAATTCGAGGGCGAATTGCCCGCGATCCTCAACGCGCTGCGCGTGCAGAACCAGGGCAAGACACTGGTGCTCGAAGTGGCGCAGCATCTGGGCGAGAACACCGTACGCGCCATCGCCATGGACACGACCGACGGCCTGGTGCGCGGCGCCGAAGTGGTCGATACCGGCAGTCCGATCCGTGTGCCGGTCGGTCCCGAGACGCTTGGCCGCATCCTCAACGTCATCGGCGAGCCCGTTGACGAACGCGGTCCGGTCAACGCCAAGGCGACCTCGCCAATCCACCGGCCGGCGCCTGAATTCACCGATCAGTCGACCGAAGCGGAGATTCTGGTCACCGGTATCAAGGTGGTCGATCTGCTGGCGCCCTATGCGCGCGGCGGCAAGGTCGGCCTGTTCGGCGGCGCCGGCGTCGGCAAAACCGTCATCATCATGGAATTAATCAATAACATCGCCAAAGCGCACGGCGGTTACTCGGTGTTCGCCGGCGTCGGCGAGCGCACACGCGAAGGCAACGACCTCTATCACGAGATGATGGAATCCAAGGTCATCATCCCTGACGGTCCGGGCTCCAAGGCGGCGCTGGTCTACGGCCAGATGAACGAGCCGCCGGGCGCCCGCGCCCGCGTCGGCCTCACCGGCCTGACGCTGGCGGAATATTTCCGCGACGAGGAAGGCCAGGACGTATTGTTCTTCGTCGACAACATCTTCCGCTTCACCCAGGCGGGCTCGGAAGTGTCGGCGCTCTTGGGCCGCATTCCCTCGGCGGTGGGCTATCAGCCGACGCTGGCGACCGACATGGGCGCGCTGCAGGAGCGCATCACCAC
>JBAVMB010000143.1:0-1629 GCA_049689615.1 Allostellaceae bacterium | reverse complement strand
ACGCATGACTGTCGGCCAATTCCTGCAAACCAACTACACGGCGCAGACCGGCACCGCCTATCCGCTGGCGATCGACGCCGATTGGGCGGTTGCCGCGCGGCTCGTGGACAATTTCGCGCCGCACGCCCAGGCGACGCCGAACATGACGGTAGCGCTCGACGCCGGTCATCTCTTCGACGGCACGTCGCTCACCGAGGTCGCGGCGCAGAGCACCGGCACCATCACCGCGCCGGTCAGCAACCCGCGCATCGACCGTGTCGTGGTCGACTGCGCCACCGGCGCGGTGTCGGTCGTCATCGGCACCGAGGCCGCGTCGCCTGTGCCGCCCGCAATCCCCGCCGGCAAAGCGCCGGTGGCGCAGGTGTTATTGCAGACCACTTCGACTTCGATTGCGAATTCCATGCTCACCGACGAACGCGATCTGGCGTCGCTCGGTTTCGCCTCAGGCGCCTATACAACGGTCGGCACCGCGGCAACACAGAACGTCGGAACTTCTGCCGGCGACGTGGTGCAGCTCGATGCGAGCGGCCGCCTGCCGGCAGTCGACGGCTCGCAGCTCATCAATGTCGGCGCGTTCACCACCGGCGACGTCAAGCTGACGCTCAAGACGGCTGCCGATGCCGGCTGGGTGATGATGAACGACGGCTCGATCGGCAGCGCGAGTTCGGGCGGCACCGCGCGCGCCAACGCCGATTGCCAGAATCTGTTCGCGTTGCTGTGGAACAACGTCTCGAACACGAATTGTCCGGTTTCCGGCGGTCGCGGGGCGAGCGCTTCCGCGGATTGGAGCGCCAACAAGACGATCGTGCTGCCGTTGGCGTTGGGCCGGGTGCTGGCGGTGTCGGGCGCCGGCGCCGGGCTGACCAGCTATGCGCTCGGTCAGACGGCAGGCGAGAACACCCACACGCTGACCGTGAGCGAGATGCCGAACCACAGCCACAGCTACACTGTGCCGGTGAGCGCCGGGCAGGATCTCGCTCCGTGGGCGTGCACGGGAGGTTTCGCAGGGTCAACGGGATCGAGCAGCACCACCGGCGGCGCTGGCAGCGGCGGCGCGCACAACAACATGCAGCCGACTAGCTTCGTGAACGTAATGATCAAGCTCTAGGAGACTAGATTGGCAAAGCTCTTCCACCACCACACCCTCAACAACCTCGTCCGCGTCGCGGATGGCAGCACGGTTTATGTAGACGCTGGTGATTGCTTCGCAGCTGACAGCGGCGCTGCGGTGCCGGCGATCCCAGCTGGCGCGATTGAGAGGATTTACGAGCCGGGCGTTCGTCACGCGATATCGAACGGCAGTTCGGTGATCGGAGTTGGGCCGCAACCGTGGCCGTTTGGCGATTCGGTGATCGCTGCTGTAGCGACGCTATTTGCCGCGCAGGCGAAACGCACCGCGCCGCAGACTTTGGTGCCGAGACTTGCGGCAAAGGCCACAACGACCGGGAAATCGACCGGCACCACCACGATGGCGTCCTGATCATGGCGATCCCGCGCATGATTCTTCTCTCGGAGCGTTTTTACGCCTATGTCTTCGAGAAGGTTGGTGATGAGCTACCGTTGCACGACCATGCATTCACGCACGATACGGTGGTCACCAGCGGCAAGATCGAGTGGTTCACTGAGCGC
>JBAVMB010000142.1:0-2809 GCA_049689615.1 Allostellaceae bacterium | reverse complement strand
ACCGTGGACATGGGCGGGGTTTTTAGCCTTTCCGGCGGCCAAATACCAGCCTTACCGCAATTCTGAGACGGCAGCACAACCTCGCCCGCGCCGGCACCGGCCGAAGCATTCCGATCGTCATACTTCGTGTTTTGTCGAAATATAAATTGACCACCAATCCAGTCGACCTTACATTTCGACTATCTTCGAAACGTGACAGGTTGGCGGACGGCATGAAAGCGGAAAACGCGGTGGCTGCCCTCGGCGCAATTGCGCACGACCATCGGCTGGCGGTGTACCGCATGCTGGTAAAACGCGGACCGGCTGGCCTGCCGGCGGGCGAGATCGCCGCGCGGCTCGAATTGCCGCCCTCCTCTCTTACCTTCCATCTCCAACAACTGCTGCGTGCCGGTCTCGTGACCCAGCGGCGGCTCGGCCGTCAACTGATCTACACCGCCGACTACGCGGCAATGAATGGCCTCGTCGCCTATCTTACCGAGAATTGCTGCGGCAGCGCCATCGTCTGCGCACCGGCTTGCCAGCCCGCCGCAACGAAACCGATGCGCACACGCAAATCCGCATGAGCCGTATCTATAACGTCCTGTTCCTCTGCACGGGCAATTCGGCGCGCAGCGTCATCGGCGAGGTTTTGCTCAACCATTGGGGCAAGGGGCGCTTTCGTGCCTATAGCGCCGGCAGCCGGCCGAAGAGCGAAGTCCATCCGCAGACGCTCGCCGTGCTTCGCGCGATGAAGCTGCCGACAGAGAACCTGCGCTCCAAAAGCTGGAACGAATTCGCGCGGCCCGACGCGCCGCGTATGGATTTCGTCTTCACGGTCTGCGACCAAGCCGCGGCCGAAACCTGTCCGGTTTGGCCGGGTCAGCCGATTACCGCGCATTGGGGCGTGCCCGACCCGGCGGCTGTCGAAGGCAGCGAGGCGGAGAAGTCGGCTGCGTTCCGCGATGCCTTCCGCCGGCTCGATACCCGTATCAAGTTATTCGTCGCCCTGCCCTTTGAAAAACTCGACCGGCTCGCCTTGCAGCGCGAGGCGCGGCGGATTGGCGGCACAAACACGCCCAAAGACGCTGCGTCGTGACCATCGAAGCCAAGGCAAACGACGGGACGGTTGCTGCGCCAGGCGCGGCCGTACGCGTTCAGCAGGCGGTCATCGAATTCGTCGCCACCGGCTTTCTGCTCATGGCGATCGTGGGTTCCGGTGTGATGGCCGAACGCCTCGCCGGCGGGAACGCCGCGCTTGCCCTCCTCGCCAACGCGATTGCGACCGGCACGGCGCTGTTGGCATTGATCCTCGCCTTCGAACCGGCCTCGGGCGCACACATGAATCCATACGTCACGCTCGCCGCCGTTGCGCTCGACGGCTTCGACCGGCGTTTGGCGGCGCTCTATATCGCGGCGCAGGTCGCGGGCGCGATCGCCGGCGTCTGGATCGTGCACCTGATGTTCGGGATGCCGGTGCTCGAATTGGGCACCAAAATACGCACCGGCGGCGGCGAATGGCTTGGCGAAGCGGTTGCCACCTTCGGTTTGTTGGCGACGATCTGGGGGTGCCGCGCCCGGCATGCGCCGGTTACCGCCTTCGCCGTCGCCGCCTTTATCACCGGCGCCTACTGGTTCACGTCGTCCACAGCGTTCGCCAATCCGGCAGTAACATTGGCGCGAGCGCTGACCGACAGCTTTGCCGGAATTCGGCCGCAGGACGCGCCCGGATTCATGCTGGGGCAAATCGCCGGCTTCGCCGCAGCCTTGCCGCTATGCCGCGTGCTGACGCAGCACGATTAGTTAGCGCGAGGAAACCGCCAACTGCTCGAAGCGGCGCTCCTTGAGGTAATTGTCGAGGCCCCAGCGCGTCACCTGTTCCATGATCTCGTCGAACTCGCCGTCGGGCAACTTCTCGTAGACGAAGCGCTCGCCGCGGCCGAACTTGCTGAAATCCCAATGCCGGTCGGCGAATTCCGCCGGAATGGTGTGTTTCCATAACGGCAGATACTTGGCGAGGTTGGCGTCGATCGCCTGTTCCGCCCGCGCCAGCGCGCGCAGTACGGCGGCGAGCGTCGCCTGATCGAGGTGTTCGGGCACCCACCAGATGGTGTGGAAGGTGTTTTCCATCACCTTTCGCAGGCCAAGCTGATCGGCCATGGCGATCTGCGGCGGCAGCAGGCTCGCCGCTTCGACTTCCTTGTTGAGCAACGCGGTGAGGCGCGCGCCGAAGCCGCCCACGTTCACGACCTTGATGTGCTCGAGCGGCATATAGGGCTCGAGCCGCCACGGCACGTTGAAATGGCTGCCGGCGCGCATGCCGACGGCGATCGGCACGTCGCGTAGATCCTCGGGCTTGCGAATCCTGGAATCCGGTCGGACATAGATCGCCCACGGCGAGATGCCGTAACAGTCGGAGACAAAACGGCCCATGCCGGCGCCGGCGTTGCACACGCTGCCCCATTGGCAGGCGCTCTGGATCACCTCGGCATCGCCCTGTTGATAGGGCTGATCCTGCGGCCGGTTGAGATAGTCGAGACCCTTCCAGCTCGATTGCGTACCGCGGAAGGTCTTCCAGTCGAATTCGACGGCGAGGCCTTCGGCGGCGAAGAAGCCCTCTTCCTGCGCGACGAAATCGGCGAGGCCCATGCCCTTGGGCGTGATGCGGATTGGCTTGAGGGGCTGCGCCATGTGCGTCTCTCCCTGTCGTTGTCTCTTATACTGAGACATGTATCTTATATCGTAACGAAAGGCGGTCAAGGCGATGGCAAAGCGCGGCAAAACGGCGGGCGACGGCGTGCAATCGGTCGGCATCGCCGCCACGGTGCTGGGT
>JBAVMB010000141.1:0-8874 GCA_049689615.1 Allostellaceae bacterium | reverse complement strand
CGCTCGATGCGATTGCCGCCAGTGACGGCCGCTATAGGGGCGTCGCCATCGTTGACGAGACCTTCGACGACCGTGCATTCCGTGCGCTGCACGCCGGCGACATCCGCGGCGTGCGTTTTAATTTCGTCGAGCATTTGGGTGGCCGGCCCAATCCGAAGCTCTTCGAGCGCACGGTAGCGCGGCTCAAAGACTTGGGCTGGCATCTCGTGCTGCACCTCGACGCCAAGGACATCGCCGAGCTCTCGCCGACGATCCGCGCCTTGCCGGTGCCGTTTGTCATCGACCATATGGGCCGAGTCAAAGCTGGCGACGGCCTCCGGCAGCCCGCATTCAAGGCCCTGCTCGAGCTCATGAAGCTCGAAATCGCCTGGATCAAAGTCTGTGGCTCGGAACGCGTCTCGACCGCGGGGCCGCCGTTCACCGACGCAGTTCCCTTCGCTCAAGCGCTGGTCAAAGCCGCGCCCGATCGCGTGCTATGGGGTACCGATTGGCCGCATCCCAACATCGCCAGGCACATGCCCAACGACGGCGATCTCGTCGATCTTGTGCCGCTGATCGCACCGGACGAAACTCATCGCCGTAAGCTCCTGAGCGACAATCCGGCGCGGCTCTACGGTTTCGGACAGGCGTGACCGGCATGGCCAGCAACACGAGCAGGATCGCGCTTATCGGTTTCGGCGAAGTCGGCTCGCTATTTGCGCGCGAGCTGATGGCCACCGGCCGGCATGCCGTCGCGGTCTACGACATTCTGTTCGATGCGGCGTCCGGCCCGGCAATGATCGAAAAGGCCCGCGCCCTCAAGGCCGAGCCTGCTGCCACAGCTGCTAAGGCCGCCAAGAATGCACTGATCGTGATCTCGGCAGTGACCGCGACAGCAGCCGCGGATGTCGCGCGCGAGGCCGGCGGTTATCTGAAACCGGGCCAATTCTTCCTCGATATCAATTCGGTCTCGCCCGAAACTAAGCGTGGCGACGACGCGCTGGTCGCCAAATCCGGCGCCGACTATGTCGAAGCGGCGGTGATGGCGCCGGTGGCGCCTTACGGCATCAAGGTGCCGATGCTCCTCGGCGGCAAGCGCGCCGCGGCACTCGCCGAAATCCTCAATCCGTCGGGCTTCCACGTGACAGCCGTGGCCGAGACCGTCGGTCAGGCCAGCGCCATCAAGATGTGCCGCAGCGTCTTCATCAAGGGCATCGAGGCGTTGGCGGTCGAAGGCTTCCTGGCGGCACGGCGTTATGGCGTCGAGGACAAGGTCATCGCCTCGCTCGACGAGACCTTCCCCAGCCTCGATTGGGAGAAGCAGGCAGGCTATCTGATTTCGCGTGTGCTCGAACACGGCCGCCGGCGCGCCGCGGAAATGCGCGAAAGCGCCGAAACCGTCGCTGCTGCCGGGATCGAACCGGTGATGACGCTGGCGATTGCCCGGCGCCACGACTGGCTCGCCGACCGTGTCGCCGAAACTCCGGCGCTCAAGACTGCGCCACAGACCGATTGGCGCGCGAGCCTCGACGTGATCCTGCGGCGGCTGAAGCGGGCCAAAACTACGACTGAGTGATCAGCGCGCGAAGATTTCCTTCAGCCGCTTGACCATCTGGTGGTGGCGCGACGCATCGGCAACGTTGACGCCCTTGCCGACGCCGAGATAGCGCTCGGCGACCTCCGGATTGTGCAGCAAATCCTTGCCGGTACCGGCGAGCATCACACGACCGTTCTCGATGACATAGCCGCGATCCGCGATCGCCAGCGAAAGCCGCGCGTTCTGTTCCGACAGCAGGATCGCCCGACCCTCGGAGCGCAAGCCGGCGACGAGGCGGAAAATCTCGGTCACCAGCACCGGCGCCAAGCCGAGCGACGGCTCGTCGAGCACCAGGATACGCGGCTCGGCCATCAGGCCACGCGCGATTGCCAGCATCTGCTGCTGGCCACCGGACAGGTTGCCGGCCTGCTCCTTAAGCCGTTGAAGCAACACGGGAAATCGTTCGCAGACGTGGCCGATCTGCTGCGTCATGGCTGCCTCGTCGAGGCCTTTGCGCCGCGCGTAGGCCCCGAGCCGCAAATTTTCGCGCACGGTCAGGCCGCCGAAGATCTGGCGGCCCTCCGGCACCAGCGACACACCCGCGAGCACCCGCGCGCGCGCGTCGAGCCGGTCGATCCGTTTGCCGTCGAGCGTGATCGTCCCCGCCCGCAACGTCAGCAGCCCCGAGATGGTCTTGACCAAAGTGGATTTGCCAGCGCCATTCGCGCCGACAAGCGCGACGATCTCGCCTGGCGCCACCGTCAGGTCGATGTCGTGAATGACATTCGCGGTTTCGTAACCGGTGGAGACGCGTGCTAGCTCCAGCATCACGCCTCCGCACCGACATAAGCGGCGATGACGCGCTTATCCTGCTGGATCTCGCGCGGCGATCCGGATGCCACGATCGAGCCGGCATCGAGAACGATAACCTGATCGGCGACGCGCATCACCAGCGACATATTGTGCTCGACGACGATGACCGTGACACCGCTGTCCCGCACCGCGCGCAGCAACTCGGCCAGGTCCGCGGTCTCGGCGTCGTTGAGACCCGCCGCCGGCTCATCGAGTAGCAGCAATCTTGGCTCCGCCATCAACGCGCGCACGACTTCGAGCATCTTTTGCGCGCCCATCGGTAGATCCGTCGCAGCAATATCACGAAAAACCACCAACCCCACGAGCTCGAGCAGCCGGTCGGCCTTGGTGGCGAGTACCCGCTCCTCACGCCGTGCGCTCTTGAACCAGAGCATGTGCTTCCAGGTCGGGGCGCCAAGATGCATGTGCGCGCCAGCCAGCGCATTCTCGCGCGTCGTCATGCCCGGAAAGATGCGCGCGGATTGGAACGTGCGGATCAGGCCGAGACGTGCGATCTCGCCCGGCGCGCGGCCGCGGATCGAGCGTCCGTGAAACTCGATCACGCCGCTGTCGGCGGGATAGAGATTGGTCACCAGATTGAACAACGTCGTCTTGCCGGCGCCATTAGGCCCGATTACAGCCGTCAGGCTGCCGTCCGGCACCGTCAGCGACACGTCGGCAATCGCCATGACGCCGCCGAAGCTCTTGGACAGGCCCTTGATCGTCAGCGCCGCGTCGGTCATGGCACCGCCTTTTCGGCGGCAGCGGCCGGCGACGCACGTCGGCCCAGCCAACGCGCCATCTGCACCGTGGCAAAGCCGAACATGCCTTCGGGCAGCCACATGAAGCACAAAACCAGAAGCAAGCCTTCGGCCAGCGTCTTATAGAGCGCGAACGGCTGGAACACGTTCGGCAACAGGGTCAGCAGCGCAACGCCGAGAACCGAGCCTACCAGTGTGCCTTCGCCGCCGGCCACCAGCATGGCGATCATCTCGAATGAGCGCGGGGTCGCGACCATTTCGGGTGCGAGGAAATGGAAATAAAACGCATAGAGGCTGCCCGACAACGAGCCAAGCGCGGCACTGATCAAAAAGGCCGCCAGCTTGTAGCGCACGACATTGACGCCGAGCGCCACCGCCGCGGTCTGGTCGGTGCGTATCGCGATAAGCGCCCGGCCGAAACCCGAACGCATGGCGCCATAGAGCGCGAAGACCAAGACGATGACGATGCCGGCGACCAGGTAATACATCGCGACCGGACTGGCGAATGCGATGCTGCCGACGCTGAACGCCGGAATACCCGCCAGGCCCGATGGACCGCCGGTCGTGTCGACCATGCCGACGGTCAGGGAATCGATCAGCAAGCCGAATGCCAGGGTCGCCAGCGCCAGATAGTGCCCGCGCAAGCGCAACGTAACGAACGACAGCGCCCCCGCCGCCGCCACCGACAGTGCGATTCCGGCCAAGGTGCCCCACAACGGCGAGATACCGTAGGTCACCGCCAGGACCGAAGCGGTGTAGCCGCCGATGGCCATGAAGCCGGCCTGGCCGAGGCTGACCTGACCGGCATAGCCCATCAGAACATCGAGTCCGAGCACCGAGATGTAAAGAATGCCGGTGATCACCAGCGAGCTCAGGATGCCGGCGCTCGAGAACAGCAGCGGCAGCACCAGAACCAAGGCGACGGCAGCGATGCCGAAAATCAGGCCACCTTTGCCTTGAACGCGCACGATCGCGTGATAGATGCGCTGTTCGTCGCGCACGTCGGTGCGCCGGACCGTGCCACTGCCGAAAAGGCCATTCGGCCGCCATAACAGCACCATCAGCAACAGCGCCAATGCCAATGCGTTGGCAAACAGCGACGAGACATAACCGGCAGCGAGCTGTTCGGCGACGCCGAGAAACAAGCCGCCGGCGACCGAACCGAGAAACGAGCCCAGGCCGCCGATCGCGACGGCGATGAAGCCGAAATTGGTGAAGAACCCGCCGGTATCGAATTCGAGCGACGTGATCGGCGCCACGGCGATGCCGCTGATCGCGGCGATCAACACCGCCAGGCCGAAACTGAGCAGCGTCATCCGCGGAACGTCGATACCCATCAGGCGCGCCGCAACGCGGTTCTCGGCGCAGGCCCGCAAGGCCGTGCCCAGCGTGGTGCGCTGGACCAGGAACCACATGGCGACGACGATGGCGATGGTAATACCGGCGATCCAGAAGCCCTGGGTCGGAATTCGTACGCCCCACAGAACCACCGGCGCTTCGCCGGAAAACGGCGGCAAGGCATAGGGCTGGCTCGACCAGCCGATCAGCAGAACGCCCTGCAGCAACGTCAGCAGGCCTGCCGTCAGGATCAACATCGAGCTGACCGGCAGCCGCGGCACCGCCGGCACGAAACATAACGCGCCGAGGGCGACGCCGAATGCCGCCGTCGCCAGCGACGCCGCCACCGCTGCCACCGGCGTCGGCCAGCCCCAGCTCACCTGGATCGTGTACATCACCAGCGCGCCGACGACACAAAACGCGCCTTGCGACAGATTGAGCACGCCAGTGACACGGAACACGAGCGAGAAGCCCAAGGCGATGACGGCAAAAACCGCACCTTGCAGCAGCCCGCCAATGACGATCTGAATGGCGAGATTCATGCTACGGGCAGCATACCTGCCCCAATCGCGCTAGGGCAGAGGAATGCCCGCCGGTTTGCTGACGACTTCCCACGTCGCCTTCTCGGGCGACCAGCGTGTCACCACCGAATCGCCGACGTCGAGGCCGCGCTGCGGCGTTTTGGTGAAGTCGTAGACGCCGTTGACGCCGGCGAAACCGCGCAGCTTCGTCATGTGGTCGCGCAGCTGTTTCGCCGTCGCGTTGGGACCGAGCTGCCGCAGTGAATCGACGACGATCCAGGCAGCATCCCAAGCGAGTTCCGAGGCAATGTCGGGTTTCACGCCGGCGGCCTCGAACGACTTGTAGAAAACCTCGTGCGGCTTGCGCAGCGCCGGCGCCAACAGATCCGGATCGCTAACCACCCATTGCGCTGCCGGAATGTAGAGCTGTTTCGGCAAGAAATCTTTGTACTGCGTCATCTGCGCATAGGTCATGTTGCCGTCGGTGGTCGCGACCGGAATATCCAGCCCTTCCTGCTGGATGCCGCGGAAGATCGTGGCAATCGGCGAACCGGTGGTCCACGCCACCATTGCCTGCGCGCCCGACGCCTTGATGTGCGCGATCTGCGCCGTCACGCTCAAATCGGTCGTGTTGAAGTGCTCGGTGTCGACGACCTGCATATCCTTGAAATCGGCGTTGGCGAGCACCGATTTAATGCCGTTTTCGGCATCCTGGCCGGTGGCATCGGAGCTGAACATCAGAGCGAGCTTCTTCCAGCCCCGCAGCCGGTAATACCGCAGCAGCGAGTGCGCCAGATCGAGCGTCGAGACGCTTGCGGTGAAGACGTAGCTGCCGGCTTCGGGATGAACGCCGGGCGAGAAGCAGTAGTTGACCGGCCCGTCCGCCATCAACGGCCCCATGGCACGGCAGATGGCGACCAACGAGGAGCCCAGCAAGACCGCGGGCTTTTTCGCGATCACAGTGTTCGCCAGTTGCACTCCGGTCTGCGGACTGGTGCCGTCATCCTGAATGACGAACTTCACCGGCTGGCCGTGAATGCCGCCGCTCGCGTTCATGGCCTTTTCGGCGAGCTGCAGCGAGGTTTCCTCGCCCTTGCCGAGAAACGCCGCCGGTCCAGTCAACGGCAGGATGACGTTGATCTCGTAGGGTTCGGCGGCGCGGACCGGCGTCGCAGCGAGCATCGCGGCCAACGCCACTGCGCCGGCGCCGATGCCAATAAGGAACCCGGATTGTCGTGTCACGGCGCCCCTCCCCTCGATTTTTTTTATTCGTGCACGATTATTGAATTAGTTCGAATGCGAAGCAAGCAGCAAAACGACTGCGATTTCCGCCAGTTAGCCGGCAATCGTGGCACCGCCATCGACGATGATGCTTTGACCAGTGATGAACCGGCCGGCATCGGATGCGAGGAGGATGACGGCACCAGCAACATCAATCGGTTCGCCGAGGCGGCCGAGCGGCGTGGTCGCCAAGCGGCGCGCGAGCACCTCCTTGTTCTCGATCAGCGCGCGCGAAAAATCGGTGCGGATTAGGCCCGGCGCGACGCAGTTGATGCGAATATTGTGCGGACTCCATTCGCCGGCCAGGCTGCGCGCCGCCTGCATGATCGCCGCCTTGGAGATGGCATAGGCGCCGAGATTGCGCGAACCGCGAAAGCCGCCGATGCTGGCGATGAAGACGATGGCGCCATCCTTGCGCGCCGCCATTTCAGGCAGCACCAACGCGCACAGCCAAAGCTGGCTGCGGACGTTGACCGCCATCGTTTTGTCGAACGCCTCGTCGCTGACTTCGGCCAGCGGACCGTAAGCCGGGTTAGTGGCCGCGTTCAGCACCAGGATATCGATACGGCCGAAGGCGGCGCGCGCTTTGGCCACCAGCGCTTCGACCTGGGACTTGTCGCCGATGTGGCAAGCGATGCCGATCGCGTCGCCGCCCGCCGTACGGATTTCGGCGGCAACCGTGTCGCAGATGTCTTGCTTGCGCCCCGAGACGACGACGCGAGCGCCGGCGCGTGCCATTTCTTCCGCAATTGCACGGCCAATGCCGCGGGTGCTGCCGGTTACGACCGCGACCTTCCCGGTGAGGTCGAAAAGTCCCATGCGCGCCTCCGCCGTTCACATTGCCGCGATGCTACACACGCAGCCGGTTGCGGGAAACTGCCGCCGCGTGCGAGCCTCGCGGCTGGGAGGAACCGCTATGACAATGAAGCTGTTCACCTACTATCGCTCGCAAGCGAGCTTTCGTGTCCGCATTGCCCTCAATATCAAGGGTCTCAACCGCGAGGATACGTTCCTGCATCTCGAGCACGGCGATCAATATGAGGCCGGCTACAAGAGACTCAATCCGCAAGCCGTTGTGCCGACCTTGTTCGACGACGATCACAAACTGTTCCAATCCCTCGCGATCCTCGAATATCTCGAGGAGACTCATCCCAATCCGCCGCTGCTGCCTCGGGATCTGTTGGCGCGCGCGTGGGTGCGCGGGCTCGCGCTCATCAACGTGGCGGATTCCCATCCGCTGATCGTGCCGCGGGTACGCAACTATCTCACGGGCACGCTCAAGATTTCCGAAGACCAGAAACTGGCATGGATCCAGCACTGGCTCACGCTCGGTCTCGACGCGATGGAAATCCTGCTTGCCGAGCACGCCGAAAGCGGCCAGTTCTGTCACGGCGACACGCCGACGATGGCCGATATCTGCCTTGTGACCCAGGTGTTTCCAGCGCGCATGTTCAAGGTCAAGCTCGAGCCCTATCGCCGCGTGGTACGCATCTACGATTCCTGCATGGCGATGCCGGCCTTTGCCGATGCGGCGCCGCCGAAAAAGCCGGACGCCGAAAAAGCCGCATAAAACGCGGCTCCGCCGGGCCGTTGCCGCATGACACGCATGCTCCAGCGAGCCTCCTGCCGCACCCAGGCGCGTGGTACATAACGCCTTCCATGGTGCAGCTCACCGATACCGCCGCGCGGCTGACGCGATCGCGTGACGCAAAGATCATCGGCCTCGTCAGCGGCGCGCATTTCGTCAGCCACGTCTACATGCTGGTGTTGCCACCGCTGTTTGCGCTCGTACGCGCAGAATACTTGGTGAGCTACGCCGAACTCGGCATCGCCATCGCCGCCTTCAACGTCGTCTCGTTGGTGTTCCAGCCACCCGCCGGATTCCTCGCTGACCGGTTCGGTGCACGCCGGCTGCTGATCGGCGGTCTGATGTTGAGCGGTGTCGGCGTCATCGTCGCCGGCTCGATATCCTCCTATTGGGCACTGGTCGGCGGCATGGCGCTGATGGGCTTGGCCAACACCACCTACCAGCCTGCCGACTACTCGATCCTGTCGCATGCAATTCCGGGCCGACGCATCGGCCAGGCGTTCTCGATCCACACGTTCTTCGGCACGTTCGGCACCGCGATCGCACCGATCACGATGCTGTTCCTGGCCAAACTGTGGGGATGGCACGGCGCCTTCATCGGCGTCTCCGTCTTCGGCTTTGGCATGGCACTGATCCTGTGGCTCGGCGGCGACGTGCTACCCAAACCTATCGCCGCGCCGCGTCATGCTGCGCCGCCCGTTGCCGTGGATCACAAAACCGGCTGGCGCCTGCTGTTCTCGCCGCCGATCATTCGCAACGTCGCGTTCTTCGTTATTTTGTCGATGGCAACCGGCGGTATCAGCGGATTCTCCATCGTGGCGCTAGGTGCGCTTTACGGCACGCCGATCGCCACGGCGAATTTCGTGCTGTCAGCCTATCTGCTGTGCAACGCCATTGGTGTTCTGGCCGGCGGCTATGTCGCGACGTGCGCCCGCCGCCACGAATTCGTCGCCGGCGCCGGTTTCATCGGCAGCGGCGCGCTGATCCTGCTCGTCGGCCTGATCGACATGGGCGCCG
>JBAVMB010000140.1:0-4274 GCA_049689615.1 Allostellaceae bacterium | reverse complement strand
CGGCGGTCTGTCAGACCTGCCATACGTTCGATAAGGGCGGCGCCAACAAGATCGGTCCCAACCTGTACGGCATCGTCGGTGCGCCGATCGCCGAAGGCCGCAATAACTATCCCTTCTCGGACGCGCTCAAGGCCAAGGGCAAGGGCAAGACCTGGACGGTCGACGAACTGAATGCTTGGTTGACCGATCCGCACCATTTTGCGCCCGGGACCAAGATGACCTATGCGGGGGATGCAAAAGCCAAGGAACGGGCGGAGATCATCGCTTACCTCAATTCGCTGAGCGATCACCCCCTGCCGTTGTCGAAGGCGCAGCCCTCTAGCAAGTAATCGCCGACGCCCTAGAATAGGGGCGTCATGTCGGAACGAGTTTCGGCCGCACATTTGGCCCTTGCTGGCGCGCTCGCCGACAAGGCGGCCGGCGTCATCCGCCGTTATTTCCGCAGCGGCCTGACCGTCGAAAGCAAGGCCGACGAAACGCCGGTGACGGTCGCCGACCGCGAAGCCGAAGCCGAGATGCGCGCGCTGATCGAGGCGCGTTTCCCCGACCATGGCGTGCTTGGCGAAGAGCACGGCCGCACCCGGCCCGAAGCCGATTATGTCTGGGTGCTCGATCCGATCGACGGCACCAAGTCCTTCATATCGGGCGTCCCCCTGTTCGGCACCTTGATCGCGTTGACACACAAAGGAACGCCGGTGCTCGGCGTCATCGATCAGCCGATCCTGCGCGAGCGCTGGCTCGGTGCCGAGGGGCGCAAGACCACGCTCAACGGCAGGCCGATTGCGACGCGTGCCTGCTCGACGGTCGGCGACGCCACTTTGTATGCGACCGCACCCGACATGTTTGCCGGAACCGAGGCCCAGGCTTTCGCGCGCCTTCGCCAGGGGGTCAAACTCGCGCGCTACGGCGCTGATTGCTATGCCTACGGCCTGCTCGCCGCCGGCTTCATTGATCTCGTCGTAGAAGCGGGGCTTAAGCCCTACGATTATTGCGCGCTGGTCCCGGTCATCGAAGGCGCAGGCGGCGAGATGAGCGACTGGACCGGCGAAGTGCTGACTTTGCGCTCCGACGGGCGGGTGATCGCCGCCGGCGATCCGGCCTTGGCGGTCGCCGCGCGGTCGGCGCTGGCGGGCAAATAACGATTCCGGCGGCGCGAGTCGCCGACTACAGTAGCGCCGCCATGAAACGCATCATCGCGCTGGTCTTCGCGCTCATTTGGATGGCGGCGCCCGCGCTTGCGCAGCCGCAGCACGGCTTGTCGCTGTTCGGCGACCTCAAATATCCGGCCGGCTTCAAGCACTTCGACTACGTCAATCCCGATGCGCCGAAAGGTGGGTCGATCAAGTACGCGGCCATCGGCACTTTCGATTCTTTCAATCCGTTCATTCTCAAGGGGGTGTCGGCCGAGGGTATAGGCTTGATGTTCGATACACTCATGGCGTCGGCGGATGACGAACCAGCATCGTCCTATGGGCTCGTCGCCGAAAGCGTCGAGGTCGCGCCCGACAAGCAGTCGGTGATCTACAATCTTCGGCCGCAGGCCCGCTTCTGGGATCGATCGCCGATCACGGCCGATGACGTTGTATGGACGTTCGATACTCTCAAATCGAAGGGCAATCCGTCTTATCGGCTGTACTACGCGGACGTGCTGAAGGCCGAAGCTCTCGGTCCACATCGCGTCAAGTTCACGTTCCGCAGCGGCACGAACCGCGAGCTGCCGTCGATCGTCGGCGGGATGCCGATTCTGTCCAAGGCCTATTGGTCGAAGCACGATTTCGACAAGACGACGCTCGACGCGCCGCTAAGCAGCGGTCCGTACAAGATCGTGGATTTCCAGCCCGGCCGCTACGTCGTCTACCGGCGTGTCGCCGATTACTGGGGCAAGGACCTACCGGTCAATGTCGGACGCTATAACTTCGACGAGATCCGTTACGACTATTATCGCGATGAGTCGGTGGCGCTCGAGGCATTCAAGGCCGGCGCTTACGATATTCGGCGGGAGAACGTCGCGAAGAATTGGGCGATTGGCTACGACAGCCCAGCGCTAACCAAAGGCTGGATCAAGAAGGACGCGATCCCGAACAAGGTGCCGCAGGGCATGCAAGCCTTCGGGTTCAACCTGCGGCGTCCGCTGTTCCAGGATCGGCGTGTGCGCGAGGCGCTCGGCTATCTGTTCGATTTCGAGTGGACCAACAAGACTTTGTTCTACGGCGCCTACAAGCGCACTGAGAGTTACTTCGCCAATTCCGAGCTGGCCTCGTCCGACCTGCCGAGCCCGGCCGAGCTCGCGATCCTGGACAAATATCGCGGCCAGATTCCCGATGAGGTGTTCACGACTGTGTTCAAGGCGCCGACGACGAACGGCACCGGTGACATTCGCGACAATCTGCGCATGGCGCTCAAGCTCATGGCGCAGGCCGGATGGACGGTCAAGAACGGCAAAATGGTCAATGTGCAAGGCCAGCCGTTCGCGTTCGAGTTTCTCCTGGTCCAACCCGAATTCGAGCGTGTGGTGCTGCCATTCGCCCAGAACCTGGCGCGCATCGGCATCGTCTGCAATGTCCGCACTATCGATCCGGCGCAGTACGAGAACCGGATGAACAATTTCGACTTCGACATGACGGTCGTCGATTTTGGCGAATCGCTGTCGCCGGGCAACGAGCAGCGCCAGTTTTGGTCCTCGCAGTCCGCCGACCAGGCGGGTGGCGGCAATTATTTGGGAATCAAATCGAAGGCGATCGACGACCTCGTTGATCTCGTCATCAACGCGCCGGACAGAGAGAGCCTGGTGACGCGTGTCCAAGCGCTCGACCGCGTCCTGCTCGAAAGCCACTACGTCATTACCAACTGGTATTTGGACAACTTCCGCGTCGCCTATTGGGACAAACTCGGGCGGCCGAAGGAAAATCCGCCCTACGCGCTGGCGCTCAACACTTGGTGGTACGACAAGGCACGCGGCGACGCGCTCGCGGCGGAGCGGAAATAGGCGCCGATGCTCGCGTACGCATTGCGCCGAATTCTGCTCATTATTCCGACGCTGCTCGCGATCATCCTGGTCAATTTCGTCATCGTCCAAGCCGCGCCCGGCGGGCCGGTCGATCAGCTCATCGCCCAGCTGAAAGGCACCAGCGGCGGCGCTCTGTCGCGCATCGCCGGCGGCGGGGGCGAGCTCGGCCTTAATGCGACGTCGGCGACACAAGCGGCGAACCAAAGCCGCGGTGCGCGGGGCCTCGATCCCCAGTTCATCGCTGAACTCAACAAGCTCTACGGCTTCGACAAACCGCCGACTGAGCGTTTCCTGCACATGATGAAGAACTATCTCACCTTCAATTTCGGTGAGAGCTTTTACCAGGACCAGCCCGTGTTAAAGCTGATTGCCCAGAAGCTGCCGGTGTCGATCTCCCTCGGGCTGTGGACGACGCTGATCACATATCTGGTCTCGATTCCGCTTGGTATCCGCAAGGCCGTACGCGACGGCAGCCGCTTCGACATCTGGACCAGTGGCGTCATCATCGTCGGCTACGCCATTCCATCGTTCCTCTTCGCCGTGCTGCTTATCGTGCTATTTGCCGGCGGCAGCTACCTGTCGATCTTTCCGCTACGCGGCTTGGTCTCGGACAATTGGGTCAGCTTCGCCTGGCCGCACCGCATTCTCGATTATCTCTGGCATATCGTTCTGCCGGTGGCCGCGCTGTCGATCAGCGGCTTCGCCAGCCTGACGATGCTGACCAAGAACTCGTTCCTCGAGGAGATCAACAAGCAGTACGTGATGACGGCGCGCGCCAAGGGTTTGACCGAGCACCGCGTGCTTTACGGCCATGTCTTCCGCAACGCCATGCTGCTCGTGATCGCCGGCTTTCCGGCGGCGTTCATTGGTATCCTGTTCACCGGCGCGCTTCTCGTCGAAGTGATCTTCTCGCTCGATGGCCTCGGCTATCTCGGTTACCAGGCGGCGCTCGGCCGCGATTATCCGGTGATGTTCGCAACGCTCTACATCTACACGCTGGTCGGCTTGGTGACGAAGCTGATCAGCGACTTGACGTATATGTGGGTCGACCCGCGCATCGATTTCGGAACGCGCGGACAATGACCGCGCCCGCCGTCATGCCGGAAGCGGTCGGCTGCCGCCGGCTGTTCGGCTTGTCGATCAGCGTTGTTACCCATCATCGCCTGCGGCGCTTCGCCGCCAACCGCCGTGGCTTCTGGTCGCTGTGGATTTTTCTGGCGCTGTTCGTTCTCAGCCTGTTTGCCGAGTTCATCGCCAACGACCGGCC
>JBAVMB010000139.1:0-2336 GCA_049689615.1 Allostellaceae bacterium | reverse complement strand
ACCGCAACACGAACCATCGAGACCGACGTGCCGGCGCCGCCGCGCAAGAGCGACAGCGATAAACGCCGACGCCTGAAACCACTGAAGCAGCGCGCCGATGCGGCTGAACGCGAAGTGACGGCGCTTGGCGCGCAGATCAAAGAACTTGACGCCGCGCTCGCCGCGCCCGAGTTGTTCGCGCGCGATCCGGCGGGAGCAGCGGCGCTGGCGAAAGAACGCGCCGAAGCTGCTCGCGCCCTGGCGGCGGCCGAGGCCCGCTGGCTCGCGGCGCAGGACGAATACGAAAACGCCACGGCCGAATGAGCCCGGCGAGCGTTCCCGGCGCGGTGCCGTGTGTGAGATGATGCGCGCCGGCCGCAACGGAGGGGAGATCAAGAATGTCGGACACCACGCCACCCAGCACGCCGCAAGAGCGCTCGTCGAGCTACAAGCTGCCGGTGCTCGACAGCGATTTCATCTCGACGCGCGACGAGCTACGCGACCTGCGCTTCGCCATCGAATACGCCAAAGCCGAATTTCTGCTGCGTGACTGGGGCGTGCGCTCGACGGTCGTCGTCTTTGGCAGCGCCCGCACGCCATCGCCAGAGCGCGCGGTGGCGCTGCGCCAGGCGGCAAAGACCGACGCCGAGCGTCAGCGCATCGATTTGCGCGTCGCGTGGTATCAGGCCGCACGCGACCTCGGCCGCATCGTGTCGGAACGCGGCGGCGCCTTCGCGCCACATCGCCGCTGGCGCGACAACGTCATCGCCACCGGCGGCGGCCCCGGCATCATGGAAGCCGCCAATCGCGGCGCGCACGAGGCCGGCGCGCCGACCATCGGCTTCAACATATCGCTGCCGCACGAGCAGCATCCGAACCCGTACACGACGCCCGAGCTCACTTTCCAATTCCACTATTTCGGCATGCGCAAGATGCATCTGGCGATGCGCGCGAACGCGCTGGTGGCGTTCCCGGGCGGCTTCGGCACGTTCGACGAGCTGTTCGAGATCCTCACGCTGGTGCAGACGCGCAAGGCACCGTCGGTGCCGATCATCCTGTTCGGCACCGATTATTGGAAACGAGTCATTAACTTTGACGCGCTCGCCGAGGCCGAAACCATAAGTCGCGACGACTTGGCGCTTTTCGAATTCGCCAATACCGCGGAAGAGGCTTGGACCGTCCTGTCCAAACGCGGTTTGACCGCGCACGTCCCGCCGTCACCCGAGGGTTAAGCCAGCTTTAACGGCGCGACGTTATCTTCGCTCCTGGGCCCGTCTCGGGTTCGCGGGGAAATCAAGGCCATCGTGAGTTCGCTCGCCTCAGCGTATCGCGCGATCGTGCGTCCGATCTCGCTCAGCGTCCTGCTGGTCGCCAGTCTGCATCTCGCGGTCGGCGCGCTGGCATTGCACGCTTTGGTGCATCCCGCCGCGCCGCATGTCGCCGCGACGGCCGCGAAGCCCGCGGCAGCGACCAAGTCGACAGTCACCGTAGCCCAAGCGGTGCCCGCAGTGCCGTCGGCGCCCGAGCCCGCGCCCAAAACCGCCGAAGCCGAGCCACTGCGCGGCCATGCCACGATCCTAGATCCGATGCTGTTGGCACGCGAGAACGCCGTCCTCGCGCAGCTGCGCGCCGCGGGCGTCAATCTCGAGACACTTCTGCATCACGCGACGCCGACCCATCGCGCCGACGAAGGCGGACCGCTGGTCCCGTTGGCGGCGATCCGTGACGCCGCGCTCGACCCCAGCCGCCTGGCACGGCTCGAACAGTTGATCGCGCGCATGCCATTCGCAGCGCCGCTGCTGCATTACGCCATCAACAGTCCGTTCGGTATCCGCCGCGACCCGTTCGACGGCGAGCGTGCCTTCCATCCCGGCATCGACCTTGAGGCCGAATACGGCGAAGCCGTCTACACAACGGCGCCAGGGATCGTGGACTTCGCGGGCCTCGACGGCGCATACGGGCGGATGATCGAGATCAACCACGGCAACGGCATCCAGACGCGCTATGCCCATCTGTCACGGATCCTGGTCCGCGTGGGCGATCGCGTTGACGAGCATCAGCGCATCGGCTCGGTCGGCAGTACCGGCCGCAGCACCGGCCCGCATCTGCATTACGAGGTGCGGATCGATGGCCGGCCGCTCAATCCGGCGAAATTCCTTGCGGCGGGCCGGCAGTCGCCGCTGATTGCGATCGACGCCGCACAGTAGGCGGCAAAAAAAGAGGCCGCCTTGCGGCGGCCTCATCATCCAATCATCCTTCCGATAAATCTTAAGCCACGATTCCGCCGGCGTCTTTCGCGGCACCAGTCTGCTTGCGCCGACGCTGCATCTCCAGGAAGCCGAGGCCGAGGAGACCAC
>JBAVMB010000138.1:0-1619 GCA_049689615.1 Allostellaceae bacterium | reverse complement strand
AGGTGCGCCAGCGCCGCCTCTTTATGGGGGATCGTCAGGTTGCAGCCGCGCCAATCGTCGGTCTTGAGGCGCGCGAGCGTCGCCGCCAGTTCCTCCGGCCGCACCGCCTGACGCGTGTATTCGCCATCGATGCCGTGGGCCTTGAGCCAATACCCATGCAGGGCCGGCGACAGTGAATGCGCGACTGGCCAGCCCATGACGCACGCTTTCATCATGGCGCGATCATGCCGGTATCGCGCAGAAAATTGAGCAGCGGCAGCAGCGGCAGGCCGAGAATGGCGAAATGATCGCCCTCGACTGCTGCCATCAACTGTATACCGGCGCCTTCGAGCTGATACGCACCGACCGACGCGAGCACGGCGTCGCCGACAGCAGCAAGATAGGTTTCGAGAAATTCGTCGCTGAACCGCCGCATAGTCAGCGCCGGCTGCTCGAGCGCCTGCCAGACCACCGCGCCGTTCTTGACCAGTACCGCCGCCGTCGCCAGCACGTGGCGTTTGCCGCGCAGCGCAACCAATTGTGCGCGCGCCGACGCGCGATCCGCCGGCTTGTCGAACCAATCGCCATCGCAGACCAGGATCTGATCGGCGCCCAGCACCATAGCGCCGGGCATCCGGCCGGCAATGCGTTGCGCCTTGGCCTCGGCAAGTGCAATCGCGCAGGCGCCCGCATCGCGACCGTCGGCCCTGAAAGCCACCTTGATCGGCGCTTCGTCGATATCGGCCGGTTCGATCGTCGGCTTCAGGCCGGCTGCCGCGAGCAAACGCGCGCGCGTCGGGCTCGCCGAAGCCAGCACTAGTTCGGACAGACTCATGCGTCCTCGCCGCGGCGTCGCGCCAGTAGCTTGAGTACCGCCGCCGCGGTTTCCTCGATCGAGCGCCGCGTCACATCGATCACGGGCCATTGCTGTTCGGTGAACAGGCGACGCGCGTTGGCGACCTCCTGCCGTACCGCTTCGATGTCGACATAATCGCTGCGATCTTGCTGCTTGAGCTGAATCAGCCGGTTGCGCCGGACCTGGATCAGTCGCTCGGGATCGTTGGTCAAGCCTACCACCAGCGGCCGCGTCAGGTTGAAAAGCTCGGGCGGCGGCTCGGCGCCAGGAACCAGCGCCACATTGGCGGCTTTGATGCCGCGATTGGCGAGATAAATGCAGGTCGGCGTTTTCGAGGTGCGCGACACGCCAGCCAGAATGACATCGGCATCGTTCCAACCCCAAGCCGATTGGCCATCGTCGTGATTCAAGGCGAAGGTCATGGCGTCGATGCGCTGAAAATATTCGCTGTCGAGCAGATGCTGTCGACCCGGGAGGCCGCGTGCTTGGGTTCCGAGATAGGCGCCGAGCGCGCCGATCACCGGGTCGAGGACCGGAATTGCCGGCACCTGCAGTTTGCGGCAGCCTTCGACCAGGGGCGCGCGCAGCGTTTCATCGACCAGCGTATAGAGTACGACACCCGGATTGGCACCGACGCCGCCGATCACGCGCTCAACCTGCGCCTTGGTTCGCACCATCGACCAGATATGTTCGATCGCTTCGCTGTTTTCGAATTGAACAAGGCAGGCGCGTGCAACCGAATGTACGGTGTCGCCGGTTGAATCCGAAACGAGATGGAGATGGA
>JBAVMB010000137.1:0-4420 GCA_049689615.1 Allostellaceae bacterium | reverse complement strand
GTCAGGCCGACGCCCTTGGTCTTGAAATCAGCTTCAATCTTGGCAAGCACGGCCTCATCGCCGTGCTTGCCAAAAGCCGCCGCCATCAACTCGCGCGCGTAGTTTTCGGCGGCCTCGCCGCTGAGCGCGAGTTGACTCGCGGCCCACAAGCCGAACAGGTGGTTGCGCCGGGCGCGCGCCTTGAAGGCGAGTTCCTGCTCGAGATGGAACCTCGCCTCTTCGCCTTTTTCGCGGTCTTCGAAGGTCGTCATGCGGCGCAGTCTAGCCTGTGCCGCGGCGCTACACAAAGCGCGTGCGCCGGTCCATCATCGCCGCCGCATGTGCACCTTCGTCATCCTGCGCCGACCCGGTCACGATTGGCCGGTTGTCGTCGGCGCCAACCGCGACGAAATGATCGGCCGCCCCTGGCAGCCGCCGGCGCGGCACTGGCGCGACCGGCCGGAAGTCCTCGCCGGCCTCGACGAACTCGCCGGCGGCTCGTGGTTCGGCATCAACGATCACGGCCTGCTCGCCGGCATCCTCAACCGCTTCGGCTCGCTCGGCCCGGCGCCGGACGCACGTTCGCGCGGCGAGCTCGTGCTCGAAGCGCTCGACCACGCCGACGCGGCGGCGGCGGCGCACGCGCTTGCGGCGCTCGATCCAAAGGCCTATCGCACCTTCAACCTGATCCTCGCCGACAACCGCGAAGCGTTCTGGCTCAAGCACGCCGATCCGTTGGGCGTGCAGCCACTCGAGCTGCTCGAGGTTCCGCCGGGCCTGGCGATGATTGCCGCCGGCGATCTCGACGACGAGACCCCACGCCTGAAGCGCTATCGGCCGCTGTTCGAGCGCGCCAAGGCGCCCGATCCGGCGGCCGGCGACTGGTCGGCATGGGAGAAGCTGCTGGCCGACGACCGGCCCGATCCGGCGGACGGCGCCGCCAATTCCATGCGCTTCCTGACGCCCGAAGGCTTCGGCACGGTGTCGAGCGCGCTCGTGGCATTGCCAGCACCCGGCCGCCGCAAGGCGAAATTCCGTTTCACCGCGTGGCAACCGAAGCCGGCGCCGTGGCGCGACATTCCGGTGTGATTTGCCTGTGAACGACTCGGCGGCAACCGGTGCGCCAGCGTTGGCGCGGCGGGTCCTGCTTGCTATATAAGGTCTTGCCTCTCTTTTCCCCGCCGAGGCGGTCATGACCCGACGCAAACAGATCTACGAAGGCAAGGCCAAGGTGCTGTTCGAGGGCCCCGAGCCCGGCACCCTCGTGCAGTATTTCAAGGACGACGCCACCGCCTTCAACAACCAGAAGAAGGGCACGATCACCGGCAAGGGCGTGCTCAACAACCGCATCAGCGAGTACCTGATGCTGCGGCTGGCCGAGATCGGCATTCCGACGCATTTCGTCCGCCGGCTCAACATGCGCGAGCAGCTGGTCAAGCAGGTGCAGATCATTCCTGTTGAAGTTGTGATCAGGAATGTCGTCGCCGGCTCGCTCGCCAAGCGTTTTGGCCTCGAGGAAGGCACGGCGCTGCCGCGCTCGATCATCGAGTACTATTACAAAAAGGACGAGCTCGGCGATCCGATGGTGTCGGAAGAACACATCACCGCTTTTGGCTGGGCCGCGACCCAGGATCTCGATGACATCATGCAGCTATCGCTGCGCGTCAACGACTTCCTCACCGGTCTGTTTCTCGGCATCGGCATTCGCCTCATCGACTTCAAGCTCGAGTTCGGGCGGCTCTACGAAGGCGACGAGATGCGCATCGTGCTCGCCGACGAGATCAGTCCGGACAATTGCCGGCTGTGGGACCTGAAGACCAACGAGAAGCTCGACAAGGACCGCTTCCGCCGCGATCTCGGCAAGGTCGAGGAGGCGTATCAGGAGGTTGCGCGCCGGCTCGGCCTGTTGAACGAAGGCGCGCCCAGCGACGTGCGCACGCCGCAGGTCGTGAAATAGTGATCAAGGCGCGCGTCCAGATCATGCCCAAGACGGGCGTGCTCGATCCGCAGGGCAAGGCAATCTCGCATGCCCTCGCCTCGCTCGGATTCAACGGCGTCGGCGAAGTGCGCCAGGGCAAAGTGATCGACCTCGAATTGAGCGAAAGCGACCCGGCCAAGGCGAAGCGCGCGGTCGAAGCGATGTGCGAAAAGCTGCTCGCTAACACGCTGATCGAAAGCTATCGCGTCGAGATTCAGAACTAAGTCTGCAGGAATTTTGCGGGGGCGATCGGCATGACCGGACCGCTGGCCGGCAAACGCATCGCGGTGCCCGAAAGCCGCGAGCTCGAGTTGTTCGCCCGCATGATTGAGGAGCAAGGCGCACAAACGTTGCGCTGTCCGCTGGTTGCCATCCGCGATCTGGACGATCCGGCGACGGCCGAAGCGTGGCTCCGGCGTCTCATCGCCGGACGCTTCGACGATCTGATCCTGCTGACCGGCGAAGGATTGCGGCGCCTCATCGGCATCGCCCGGCGCGCCGGCATTGAGAACGAATTCATCGCCGCGCTCGGCAAAGTGCGCACGATTGCGCGCGGACCGAAACCGGTGCGGGCATTGCGCGAGATCGGCCTCAAGGCAGGCGTGGTCGCCGACGAACCGACAACCGCCGGCATCATTGCAACGCTCGTGGACGAGAACCTCAACGGCCGAACCGTCGGCGTGCAGCTCTATCCGGGCAATCGGAATGCACTGCTGCTCGGCTTCCTCGATCAAGCGGGCGCCAGCGCCGATCCGGTGCTGCCCTACGCCTATGCAAGCAATGCGGAGACGGATCAAGTCGTCGCGCTGATTGGCGAACTCGCGGCAGGCGCGCTCCACGCCATCGCGTTCACCGGCTCGATGCAGGTCGAGCGCCTGGCCGAGGTTGCCCATGCGCGTGGCCTGGAAGCGCAACTGCGCGACGGATTGACGCGCACCAAGATCGCCGCGATCGGCCCCGTGGTCAGCGAGGTGGTGGAAACAATCGGCGGCCGCGTTGCGATCACGCCGGCCGGCGACTCATTCCATCTTAAGCCGCTCGTCACGGCGATCGTCGCCGCGCTCGGCAATAACACGGCTTTGCAATAAAACTGAAACGGCGTCGTCATACTGGGCCGGAAATTTTTCAGTCGTGTGTCGCTTTACGCGGCGCACGTGCAACAAATTCTGGATTCAACCGTCTATTCAGAAAGAATTAGCGGTTCGGCCTCTAGCGTCCGGCCGCCACCAACGGATTCTTGTGGATGTTGTCGCCGTCTCCCCTGCCCGCCCTGCCCGATGACAGCGGCCACGCCGGCTTGGCCGACGTGTTGCTCGACATCGCGCCGGTCGCGCCGCAGATCACCAGCGGCGTCGTCTACAACCGGTTCCGCGACGATGCCGAGCTGATCTCGATCCCCGTCGTCGCCGACGGCAAGCCCGTCGGTCTCGTCTATCGCACGACTTTGATGATGGGGCTGGCGCACAAATACGGCAACGCGCTCTATGCCGACAAGCCGGTGACGCATCTGATGGACGCGCAACCGCTGATCGTCGACCAGTCGGTGAGCGTCGACGAGCTGGAAGCGACCATCGCCAACGAAAAGCCATCGGCACTGATGCGCGGCTTCATCGTCACGCGCGATGGACGCTATGCCGGCGTCGCCAGCGCGTTGTCGCTGCTGCGGCTCGGCATGGCGCGCACCGCGCGGCGCAACCGCGAGCTCGAATATGCGCGCAGCCGCGCCGAGGCGGCGAACGAAGCCAAGTCGCAGTTCCTGACCATCATGACGCACGAGCTGCGCACGCCGCTTAACGCCATCATCGGCTTCACCGACCTGATGCAAAGCGGCATCTACGGCACGATCGAGCCACCGCGCTGGCGATTACATCACCGACATCAACAACGCCGCCAACCAGCTTCTCTCGATCATCAACGACGTGCTCGACATGGCGAAGATCGAGCAAGGCAAGATGGTCCTGCAGGACGAGCCGGTCGACCTCAAATCGCTGATCGGCACCTTGCTGCGCGTGGTCAACGAGCGCGCCCAGGCCGGCCGCCTGTCGCTGTCGAGCGCGTTGCCGCAGGAGCCGGTGACGCTTAGCGCCGACCAGCGGGCGCTGCGCCACATCCTGCTCAATCTGCTGTCGAATGCGATCAAGTTCACGCCGGCAGGCGGCGACATCCAGGTGCGGCTGGCCCTGCGGCCCGATGGCGGCGTCGAACTCGCGGTCGCCGACACCGGCATTGGCATGACGGAGGAGCACATCACGGTGGCGCTCACGCCTTTCGCCCAGGTCGAGAACGCCTATACCCGCAAATACGAAGGCACCGGCCTCGGCTTGCCGTTGGTGAAGTCGCTGGTCGAGCTCCACGGCGCCGAACTGGCGATCGACAGCCAGCTCGGCGTCGGCACGGTGGTGCGCATCAGATTCGGCGCCGCGCGCGTGCTCGAGCCGGTGGCACGGCTGGCGCCTGCCAGCC
>JBAVMB010000136.1:0-2036 GCA_049689615.1 Allostellaceae bacterium | reverse complement strand
CGTCAGAGTGTTGCGTGCCATCGTCCCGGCGCGATCGGGCTTTCTTCGTCTTATCCTATCTTGCCCAGCGTCAGCCGGCTGAGGCCGCCTGCGGCGAGGCGCTTGGCATGAGGCAGGCCGATCTCGTCGTCATGGTGCGCTGCCTGCATTGCGCCCACAAAAGCATTTTGAGCAATGAAGCGCTGACCCGCTTTGGCATAAAGCCGGATGCCCCGATCGCAGGGTTTGTGAAGCGACTTCGCTGCAGCAGGTGCGGCAGCGGCGGTATCATGGCGAGCCGAGTTTCGAGCAACGAAGCTGCCGCCCGCCGGCTGCGCGCTTAGCGGCGTCATTCCGGCGCGGCCCCCTAGCTGGCATGACGCCGTCTTGATACATGTGCGCACGCCCTGCGCTCGCCGCCCGAGTGAGCCCGAGATAAAAACCAGGAGGAAAACGATGGTCCGCTGTCGCGGTTTGCTCAAAGCTGCTTCCGTGCTGTTGCTGAGTCTGCCGGCCTTGGCCGCGCAGGCGCAGACCTATCCGTCGAAGCCGGTCACCATCATCGCCGACTCGGCGCCGGGCGCGAGCCCGGACGTGGCGGCCCGCATCGTCGCCGACGCGCTCGGCAAGATCTGGGGACAGCAGGCCGTGGTGGTCAACCATCCGGGCGCCAACGGCAGCATCGCCGCACGCGCCGCGGCCGATGCGCCGAACGACGGCTATACGCTGTTCATCCCGGTGTCATCGTCGTTCCTGGCGCTGCCGACGGTGGCGCCGAACCTGCCGCTGAAACTGCCGCGCGATTTCACACCGATCGGCTTCGTCGCCGCACAGCCGATGTTCATCGCGGTTGCGCCTTCGCTCGGCGTCAAGACGCTGCCCGAACTGATCGCACTGGCGAAAAAGAAGCCGGGTGCCCTTTCGATCGCGGTGACCGGTTTCGGCCGCATGACGCATCTCACCGGCCTCCTCTTACAGGAGAAGGCCGACATCAAGCTGTTGCCGGTGCCCTACACGCGCGGGCCCGCTTCGGCGATTGGTGACGTCGCATCGGGCCGCGTCGCGATAATCGTCGAGGGTTATTCGGGAATGATCGGCTCGGTCAAAGCCGGTCAGGTGAAGCTGATCGCAGTCGCCTCGCAGCAGCGGCTGCCCGAGTTTCCCGATGTTCCAACCGTCGCGGAAACGATCCCGGGATTTTCCGCCTCGGGCTGGCTCGCCTTGGTCGCGCCACTCGGCACGCCGAACTCCGTTATCACCAAGGTCGGAGTGGATCTGACAAAAGTGCTCAACGAGCCGGAAGTCAGGCAGAAGCTCGCCACCACCGGCAGCTATGCGCAATCGATGACAGCCCAACAGGTGCTGGCCTTTGCCGCCAAGGAACAGGCGACCTGGCTGCCGCTCCTCGACAAGTTATCGAAGAAGTGACCGAATGCGAGTCATGCAGGAGTGGAGGGACTCAAATCTCCAACCGCTGATATAGACTTGGTATGAGCGTCCAGCATGAAGCCCGCACGGCCGACGGTATTTTAAGTCCGCGCGGCGAGAGTCGGCCAATTCACCGCGGCGTGGTCTTTACGATCGTCGCACTGGCGCTGCTGATGATGTCGATCGACTCGACAATCGTCGCGACGGCGCTGCATGCCCTGCGCCTCGGATTACACACCTCGATCGATTGGGCCGGGTGGACCATCACGGCGTACGCGCTCGGCTTCGTGGTCGTCCTGCCGATCAGCGGCAAGCTTAGCGAGCAGTACGGCTGCCGCAGGGTATTCGTCGGTTCCACTGTCATCTTCACCATCGCGTCGCTGTGTTGCGGCCTCGCCGACAACATTTATGTGCTGGTCGCGTTGCGCGGGCTGCAGGCCGCCGGCGGCGCGGGCTTCACACCCTCGGCGACCGAGATCATCGTCGATTATTTTGGCAACATCCGCGATCGCGCGGTCAGCCTGTTCGGTAGTATCTTTTCGATCGGCGCGATGATCGGGCCCATCTTCGGCGGCTTGTTCGTGACCTACTGGACTTGGCGGGGCGTCTTTCTGGTCAACGTGCCGATC
>JBAVMB010000135.1:0-2833 GCA_049689615.1 Allostellaceae bacterium | reverse complement strand
TAAGATTTAGCGCCGCAAACAAAAGCACCGAATCAGATAACTAACTGCGGTGTCGTTATCGGCGCGTCAGGTGCTCGCTAGTCGCGGAGCTTCACCAACCCCTGACATCGCCCCGCTCGCGATGCCTTTGCATGGCAGACCGGAACAGGCAAGTCCTCGCCACCGTTAGCCCGGTGCGCGCCGTGCAAACCGTTCGAGATCGGTAGCAGTTGCGGCAATGTCGACGTTTGCGACGCCCAACCGGCCAAGAATTTGCTGGACGCGTCCTTCAGCGTCGAAGAGATAGACCGCCGAGCTATGGCTGATCTTTGAAATTGGATCGGGCGCATCCGGACTGGTCGGTGCCTGGTACGCGACTCCGTAGCGCTTGGCCAACGCCGCGAGCTGGTCGGGCGTCCCGCGCAGGCCATCGATTTCGGGCGGCTTGCCGAAATTCGTGAGATAGGTTTTAAGCCGCGGCACGGTATCATAGGCGGGATCGACCGTGACGAAGAGCACGCGCATGCGGTCGGCGAGAAGGCCCATCTGATCAAGCACCCGGGCCGCGTTTTGCATCGTCAGCGGACAAGTATCAGGACAACGCGTGAATCCGAAATAGAGAACGACAACACGGCTGCGGTAATCGGCTGCGGTTACGACTTTGTCATCCGACGAGCGCCTCATCGTGAACGCGAGATTGGGAAGCTGGCCTTGCACATCGATGCCCGGCGAGAACCCGGCCGCGAAAGCCGGAGCGAGCGGTAGCGCCGCAGCGCCACCTAGCAACAGGCCGAAGCGTCGGCGGGTAAGCGAAACAGACCTTGCAGCGCGATGGAACGCGCGATTCTTTAGTGCTGACATTGGTCGTTGCCTCGGCAAGTGCTCGATCACTCCCAGAGGCGTCTTAATTCCCACACCGACTGCGGCATATGAGCCATTTCGTCGCAACCAAACAGTCGGAAGTGTTGCTCGCCGATTATTGGGGCGGCTTGTTCGCGCCGCAACTCGTGCTCGGTGCACAGCTCGGCCTACTCTGCGGCGCGTTCTGTGCCTGGCTGTTCCCTCATCTCGGCATCGCACCCGAGGCGTTCGCCGTGGTCGGCATGGCGGCGTTCTTTGCCGGCTGTGTCCAGGCGCCGGTGACCGCGATCGTGCTGATCACCGAGATGACCGCCGCGTTCACGACTTTGCTGCCGATGCTGGCGGCGTGCTTTGCGGCGATGCTCGTCGTCCACGTGCTACGTACCGCGCCGATCTATGAGTCGCTGCTCGAGCAGGTGATCGAAGAAGCGCGTTTTCCGCCGCGGCTGTCAACCTAGGCGCCGCCTATGCGCCTGTTGGGCTAGGCGAGTCCCAGGAAACGCCTGGCGTTGCTTTCGTAGAGCGCGGCGAGATCGGCCGGACCGAGGCCGAGCTTGCCGATCTCGCGCAGCGGCTCTTTGTCGCCGCCGTCGAAGGGAAAATCGCTGCCGATACAAAGCTGGCTCATGCCGAATAGATCGAGCAGAAGGCGGATGGTTTTCGCCTCGAACACCAGCGTGTCGTAATAAAGCCGCCGCGCGGTCTCGCGCGGGTTCACCTTGATCTTCTCCTGCAGCGCCGGCGAGATTGCCCAACCCTGCGCCAAGCGCGGCAGCACGATGGCGAAAGTGCCGCCGCCATGGCTGAAGGCAATCCGAAGCTTGGGATGCTTCTCCAGCGTGCCGCCGCTGATCAGCGAGCAGATGGCGAAGTTGGTCTCGCCGGGAAATGCCACGAACGGCACCAGGCGCGGCGGTCCGACAATGCGCTCGAGGCTTGCGGGATGGAGCGCGTGCACGAAGATCGCCGCGCCGAGGCGCTCGGCGGTGGCGAAGAACGGCTCGAACTTCGGATCGCCAATGGCGACGCCGTTGACATTGGTGCCGATCTCGACGCCGCGGAAGCCATCTTTCATAAGACGTTCGAGTTCGCGCGCCGCCAGCTCGGGGTCCTGCAGCGGCACCATGCCGAGGCCGGCGAAGCGCCCGGGTGCGCGCGCCACCATCTCGGCAATCGCGCCGTTGACGACGCGGCCGAAGACGACCGCATCGTTCGGCGGAAACCAATAGGACAGCAGCTCGGGCATCGGCGACAGCACCTGGACGCCGATGCCGGTGGCATCCATTGCTTCGATCCGGCGGGCGACGTCCCAGCACTGGTCGCTGACCGTGCGGAAGTTCTTGCCGTCGATCATCACGTTCTTGTGGTGAGCGTCGCAGGCCGCCATCTGCGGCCAGCGGCTGCCGCCGTGCTGGCCGGCATAGGGCGGAATGTCCGCCGGCACGACGTGATTGTGGATATCGATCGCGCGTGCGTTGGTCGCCATGCTTCCCCCAACTATGCTGCGAGCTTGGCCGTAACCGCGCAACCCCGCCAGCGTTTTTCGCATTGTTTTGGCGGTGGACAGCGCGCTGCTGTGTGGGGAAACTCCGCCGGTCATGGCCGACCGCAACAATCTCACGCGTCGCGTGCGCCGCTATGCGCAAGTCTCGACCGCAATGGGCGGCTTGGCGGCGCGCCTGGCGGGCGCGCGCTACCTCGGCCTCAAGCTCGATCGGCCGCGGCATGCCGCCGATCTGAAAGCCTCGCTCGGCGCGATCAAGGGCCCGCTGATGAAAGTGGCGCAGTTGCTGGCGACGCTGCCGGACGCGCTGCCGCACGAATACGCCGACGAGCTGGCGACGCTGCAATCGAACGCGCCGCCGATGGGCTGGCCGTTCGTGAAGCGCCGCATGGCGAGCGAGTTGGGCGAAAACTGGCAGTCGAAGTTCAAAAGCTTCTCGCGCGATGCGGCGCATGCCGCGTCCCTGGGGCAGGTGCATCGCGCCGTCGG
>JBAVMB010000134.1:0-5681 GCA_049689615.1 Allostellaceae bacterium | reverse complement strand
CGACAGGCCTCGGTCACCCGGTGACGTACCGCAAGCCGAAAGCAGCATCGCAGCCACCACCATTAAAACGCCAATACGCGAACCCATGGTTCCATCCCCTTTTTGCTATGGGCGATGGGCCGAACATGGCGACCGATCATGGCAAAAACAAGGATTTCACGGGGTCAATTCGGGGCTGCGATTCGTCCTATTCGCCTGTTATATCAAATACATAGTCGTAAACGCCTGAATCGAACCGAAAACTTCCGGTTGCCGGCAGCGGTAACTATTTTTTCGGCCGGAGCCGCGCCGCGAGTCGCAACCGCAGCGCGTTCAGTTTGATGAAACCTTCGGCGTCGCGTTGGTCGTAGACCTGGTCGGCCTCGAACGTCACATGCGCCAGGCTGTAGAGGCTGTGCGGCGACTTGCGGCCGACGACGCGCGCCGAGCCCTTGTAGAGTTTCAGCCGCACCGTGCCGGCGACGTTCTCCTGGCTCTTGTCGATCAGCGCCTGCAGCATGGCGCGCTCGGGCGAGTACCAGAAGCCATTGTAGATGAGTTCCGCGTAGCGCGGCATGAGCTCGTCCTTGAGGTGGGCAGCACCACGATCGAGCGTGATGCTCTCGATGCCGCGATGCGCCGCATGCAGGATGGTACCGCCCGGCGTCTCATAGACGCCGCGCGACTTCATGCCGACGAAACGATTTTCGACCAGGTCGAGCCGGCCAACGCCGTGCTTGCCGCCGAGCTCGTTGAGCCGCGTCAGCAACGCCGCCGGCGACAGCTTCTTGCCGTCGACTGCGACCGGATCGCCCTTGGCGAATTCGATCTCGACATATTCCGGCTGGTTCGGCGCCTTTTCGGGCGCGACGGTCCGGCTATAGACGAATTCTTCCGGCTCGTGCCACGGATCCTCGAGCGCCTTTCCCTCTGCCGAAATGTGCAAAAGATTGGCGTCGGTCGAGAACGGCGCCTCGCCGCGCTTGTCCTTGGCGATCGGAATCTGGTGCCGCTCGGCATATTCAATCAGCTTGGTGCGCGAATCGAGCTCCCATTCGCGCCACGGCGCGATCACCTTGATATCGGGCTTGAGCGCGTAATAGGTCAGCTCAAAGCGCACCTGGTCGTTGCCCTTGCCCGTCGCGCCGTGCGCTACAGCGTCGGCGCCGGTGGCTTCGGCGATCTCGATCTGGCGCTTGGCGATCAACGGCCGCGCGATCGAGGTGCCGAGCAGATACTGTCCCTCGTAGAGCGCGTTGGCCCGGAACATCGGAAACACGAAATCGCGGACAAATTCCTCGCGCAGATCCTCGACGAAGATCTGCTTCACGCCAAGAAGCTCAGCCTTCTTGCGCGCCGGCGCGAGTTCTTCGCCCTGGCCGATATCGGCGGTGAAGGTCACCACCTCGCAGCCATAGGTTTCCTGCAGCCAGCGCAGGATTACGGAGGTGTCGAGCCCGCCCGAATAGGCGAGCACGACCTTCTTGACGGTGTCGCGGGGTTTCTTTGTAGCGGTCATGGCGGCGCAGTATCGTGGAGCGCCACGCGCGCGGCAAGTCTAGCGGCAATCAGCCGCGGGCGATCCAGCCGCCGCCGAGCACACGATCACCGTCGTAAGCGACGCAGGCCTGGCCGGGCGCCACGCCGAATGCCGGCTCGTCGAGTATCGCCGTGCCACGATCGCCCTCGAGCTGCAGCGTGGCGGACACCGGCGGCTGTGCGGACCGCAGCTTGACCGCAACGCGGATACCGGCGGCATCCGGCTGCGCCGCGAGCCAGTTGGCCCGATCAAACGGCACGCGCGTGGCACCCAGGCTGGCGCGTGGTCCGACGACGACACGGCGGGTTGCGGGTTCGAGCCGCAGCACATAGAGCGGCTCCGCGCCGGCAACGCCGATGCCCTTCCGCTGGCCAACGGTGAAGTGGACGACGCCATCGTGGCGGCCGAGCACCCGATCCGCCTCGTCGACGATGTCGCCCGGCTCCGCCGCGCCGGGACGCAGTTTTTCGATCACATCGGCGTAACGGCCGGACGGCACGAAGCAGATGTCCTGGCTGTCGGGCTTTTGCGCCACGGGCAGAGCGAAACGCGTTGCCAAAGCGCGTGTTTCGTCCTTGCTGAACTCGCCCAGCGGAAAACGCAGGAAATCGAGTTGCGCGCGCGTCGTGCGATAGAGAAAATAGCTCTGGTCGCGGCCGGCATCAGCGGCGCCATGCAATTCCGGCCCGTCGGCGCCGACGACACGCCGCGCATAATGACCGGTGGCGAGCGCACCGGCGCCCAGATCACGCGCCACTGCCAGCAGATCGCGGAACTTCACCGTCTCGTTGCAACGGATGCACGGCACCGGCGTCGCGCCAGCCAGATAGGAGTCTGCGAAATCGTCGATCACGTCGGCGCGGAAGCGCTTTTCGTAGTCGAGTACGTAATGCGGAATGCCGAGCGTTTCGGCGACCCGCGCCGCGTCGTGAATGTCCTGACCGGCGCAGCAGGCGCCCTTGCGCCCGATCGCCTGGCCGTGGTCGTAAAGCTGCAGCGTGACACCGACGACGTCGCAGCCCTGCTCGACCAGCAGCGCCGCCACGGTCGAGCTGTCGACGCCGCCAGACATGGCGACGACGACGCGCGCGCCCGGAGCCAGCGCCTCATCCATCAGCTGTTCATCATGTTGCGCGTCACCTGCGGCAGGCGGACGGTGAGACCATCTAGCTCTTCGGTCATCACGATCTGGCAACCGAGACGCGACGTCTTGGTCAGGCCGAAGGCAAGATCGAGCATGTCTTCCTCGTCCTCGGTCGCGTCCTTCAGCAGCTCATACCATTCGGGTTCGATGATGATGTGACAGGTCGAGCACGCCAGCGAGCCTTCGCACGCGCCCTCGATATCGACGTCGTTGCGGTGGGCGATTTCGAGAACCGATAGGCCGATCGGCGCCTCTACTGTCTTGCGGGTCCCGTCACGTTCGATAAATGTCATCTTGGGCATTCAATCCAATCCATCAATCAAGGCCGCGGCGAGGTTATACCAACCGCCGGCGACAAATCTTCGGCTATCCGCGCCGCGCCCAGGGCCGCCGCGTCCGGGCCGGCATCACGACCCACCGCCGCGGATTGCGCCACCACACGCAGGACGGTCAATCCAGCGGCCTTGGCTGCCGTTTCGAGCGCCGCACTATCGTGTCCATCCGGCGTCGCAATCACCGCGTGGGTTACCGGCCGCGCCAGCTGCTTCTCGGCCCGCGCCCGCAACGCCAGCAGCACCGCATCGAGTGCTTGCCCCGCCGTCGCCAGCCGCCGTTCGCCATCCGCGCCCGGCAGAATCTCGGCGTTGCCGCCGAGCGCGATCGCGACGGCCGCCGATCCCGCCGCCAAGTCGATGCCGACCGCGGCGCCCGGCCCGTCGGCCGAAAGCGGAGCGCCCTCCGGCTCCTCGATCTGAAACAGTTTCATCGCCGCGCGGGAAAACTCAGACGTGGAACGATTCGCCGCAACCGCACCGGCCTTTTTCATTCGGATTGCGGAAGGTGAAGCCCGATTGCAGCTTGTCCTCGACGTAATCCATCTCGGTGCCGATGATGAACATGGTCGCCTTGGGATCGATCAGGACGGTGACGCCCTTGTCCTGCACCACCTCGTCCAGCCTGCCCTTCTCGTCGGCGTATTCGAGCGTATAGGTCAGGCCCGAGCAGCCGCGGGCGCGTACGCCGATGCGGATGCCGGCGGACGGCTTACCGCGCTGCGCCAGCAGCGCCTGAATGCGCTTGGCGGCCGCGTCGGTCATCGTCATTGCCTGTCTCAGAGCCATGCGAATCTCCAACCCTTATGTAATGCCGGCGGCTTCGCTTGTCATCCGGTCGCCGGAGCGCCGCCGCAGGGCCGCAGTCGCGAGGGTATCGACGGCGAAGTCGACTTCGGTCGCGGTAGTGAAGCGGCCGAGGCCGATACGCAGGGACGCCGCGGCCAGCGCATCGCCGAGACCGAGCGCGCGCAGCACGTAGGACGGCTCGACATCGGCGGCGGTGCAGGCCGAACCGGTCGACAACGCCAAACCCGGACAGGCGGCAATGAGGTCGATCGCCCTGAGGCCGGGGAAGCTCACATTGAGGTTACCGGGCAGACGTCGCCCGGCATTGCCGTTGAGCACGAGGTCGGGCACCTTGGCGCGCAGGCCGGTCAGGAATCGCGCCCGGAGCGCCAGCAAACGCTGCGCCTCGCCTGCCATCTCGGCCTTGGCCAGGACCGCGGCCTCGCCGAGGCCGACGATCAGCGGCACGGGCAGCGTGCCCGAACGCATGCCACGCTCCTGGCCGCCGCCATCGAACAGCGGCTCGATGCGCGCCCGCGGCCGGCGGCGCAGATAGAGCGCGCCGATGCCCTTGGGACCGTAGAATTTGTGGCCGGAGATCGACATCAGATCGATGCCGTGTTCGCCGACATCGAGCGCGATCTTGCCGACGGCCTGCGCCGCATCGGTGTGGAACAGCGCGCCTTTGGCGTGCGCCAGCGCAGCGATCTCCTTGATCGGCTGGATGACGCCGATCTCGTTGTGCGCCGCCATCACCGAGACGATGGCCGTCTGGTCGTCGATCGCCCGCGCGAGCACATCGAGATCGGCCAACCCGTCGCGGCCGACCGGCAGGATGGTAACGCGGAACCCATCGCGCTCGAGCGCCTGGGCGCTTTCGAGCACACATTTATGCTCGGTCGCGAGCGTCACGACGCCGTCCTTGCCGAACTGGCGGTGGAAGCGCGCGGCGCCCTTGACCGCCATGTTGTTGGCCTCGGTCGCGCCCGAGGTGAAGACGAGCTCACGCGGATCGGCGCCGATCAGATCGGCAAGCTGCGCGCGCGCCTGGTCGACGGCCTGCTCGGCCTCGCGGCCGTAAGCGTGCGTGAGCGAATGCGGGTTGCCGAATTTCTCGCTGAACCACGGCAGCATCGCGGCCACGACACGCGGATCGCACGGCGTCGTTGCGTGATTGTCGAGATAGACCGGCGCGGCGTTGGGCCGGCGGGCGATCGCAGCGGTCATGCGGCCGACACTCGCGTCCGGGCGTAGAGGGTGCCCCACGCGTCCACAAGATGGTCGATTTCGGCTGCGGTCGTGCTCCAGCCCAGGCTGACGCGGATGGCGGATTCGGCGTCGCGCTCCGGCACGCCCATGGCATCGAGCACGTGGCTGCGGCGCACCTTGCCCGACGAGCAAGCGGCGCCCGCGCTGACCATGACGCCTGCAAGATCGAGGGCCATGACCTGGGTTGCCGCCGGCACGCCCGGCATTGAGATGCAGATCGTATTCGGCAGGCGGGGTGCCGCGGCGGCGTAAACCACGGCATGGGGCGAAATCGCCGCCAGCCGCACTTCGGCCTGGGCGCGCAGCGCCGCGACCGCGTCCCACACCTTGATGCCCGCGATTGCGACGCTCGCTGCCGCGCCAAAGCCGGCGATGCCCGGCAGATTTTCGGTACCGGCGCGCCGGTTGCGTTCCTGACCGCCGCCGCGCACCAGCGGCGCGATGTCGATGCCGCCGGCAACGACGAGGGCTCCGACACCCATGGGCCCACCGAGCTTATGCGCCGACAGCGTCATCAGATCGCAGCCGAGCCGTCCCATGTCGATCGGTTGCCGGCCGGCGACCTGGACAGCGTCGCAGTGGATCAGTGCGCCATGCTGATGAGCGATTCGTTCAGCCTCGGCAATCG
>JBAVMB010000133.1:0-2111 GCA_049689615.1 Allostellaceae bacterium | reverse complement strand
TGCGCGACATCAACGCCATGAACGGCCTCAAGATGGGCCTAGTCGGCGTCATGAACATCACCTCGATCATCGCGTTCATCATCGCCGGCGTGGTGCGCTGGCAAGAGACAGCGCCGATGCTGATCGGCTCGATCGCCGGCTCCTACATGGCGGCGCACTGGGCGATGCGCCTCGACCAGCGGCTCATCAAGGGCTTCGTCATCGCGCTCGGCGCGGTGCTGACCGCCTACTTCTTCTGGCGCGGCGCGTAAGCTTCATCACCCGTCATTGCCGGGCTTGACCCGGCAATCCATACTGCGCTCCCGCATGACGGCCAGTCCGCATGGATGCGCGGCCCAAGCCCGCATGACGAGAGAAAAGGGAGAATGTCCGAATGCCACGCGCACCGCGCGTTGCGATCATAGGCGGCGGGATCGGCGGGCTCGCCGTGGCGCTGGCACTGGAGCACCGGGGCGCCGAGACCATCGTGTGCGAGCAGGCGCCCACACTGAGCGAGATCGGCGCCGGGCTCAACGTCACGCCCAACGCCGTGAAGGCGCTGCGCGCGCTCGGCGTCGAGAGTAAGCTCAATGCGGTGGCCTGCGACACCAACTTTCTCAACATCCGCTCCTGGGACTCCGGCCGCTACATTTCGCGCACGCGAAGGAGCGATTTCAAGGAAAAGTTCGGCGCCCCCAACCTGTCGGTGCATCGCGCCGATCTGCTCGCCATCCTCGCCGGCGCGCTCAAGTCAACCGACATCCGCACCGGCCTGCGCGCCGTCTCGGTCGAGGGCCGCGCCGGCAACGCCGTGGCGCGCTTTGCCGACGGCAGCGAGATCGAGGCCGACATTGTGGTCGGCGCCGACGGCATCCACTCCGTTGTGCGCAACAGTCTGTTCGGCGCCGACGTGCCGCGCTTTACCGGCTGCATCTGCTGGCGCGGCATGGCGGCGGCGGACGCGGTGCCGCGCGACATTAATATCGTGGACGGCACGATGTGGATGGGGCCGCACGGCCACGTCGTGCATTACCCGGTGCGGCGCGGCGAACTCCTCAACATCGTCGCGCATTTCGACAGCGACGGCTGGACCGAGGAATCCTGGACGCGCGAATGCGACGTGTCCGAGCCGGTAACCACCTACGCGGCCTGGCACACCGATCTCACCCGCATCTTCCCGTGCAGCACGCGCTGGTACAAATGGGCGCTGTACGATCGCGATCCGCTCGAACACTGGAGCAAAGGCCGCGCCACTTTGCTCGGCGATTCCGCCCACGCCATGCTGCCCTATCTCGGCCAGGGCGCCGCCATGGCGATCGAGGACGGCGTCGTGCTCGCCGCCATGATCGCCAAACAGCCGAACGATCTCGACGCGGCGCTGCAAGATTACGAGCGCCTGCGCGCGCCGCGCGCCAAGGCAGCGGTGCTCGGCTCGCGCGCCCGCGCCAAGGAAAACCATCTCGCTTCGCGCTGGGCGCAGCTTCGCCGCAACATCAAATTCGCGCTACGCGAACGCTTCGGCGGCGGCGGCAAAAAGGGCGACAACACCGCCTTCCAGGTCGGCTGGCTCTACAACTACGACGTCGGCAAGGAGATGGAATAGAGTTGTTTTCCCCTCCCCCCATTCGCACTCGCGAATGGCGGGGAGGGGTCAGGGGTGGGGGGCCTCTCCGCTGGGCTCAGAATCGAGGGAACAGATCAGGGGCCATGCCGCGCCGAAAAGACGAGACACGATATCGAGATCCACGCGTGCCGCTCGCTCGCCAGCTGCGCCGCATGATGACGCCTGCGGAGCGAAAACTGTGGTGGCATCTTCGCGAGGCCCGATTTGCAGGCAGCCATTTTCGCCGGCAGGGCACGATCGGCAACTATTTCGTGGATTTTTGTTGCCACACGAACAGACTCGTCATCGAGGTTGACGGCGATAGCCACGCTGACGATCGTCAGATCGTCGCTGATGCAAGACGAACTGCATCTTTGCAAGCGCGCGGCTATCGGGTGCTCAGATTCTGGAACAACGACGTCCTCACCAACATCGAGGGTGTCATGACAGTTATCGCGAGCGCGCTCGCCAGCGGAGAGGCTCAAGCGCCCCCCACCCCTAACCCCTCCCCGCCATTCGCTGCGCGAAC
>JBAVMB010000132.1:0-4844 GCA_049689615.1 Allostellaceae bacterium | reverse complement strand
AGCGTCACAGCCGCGTCCAGCACTGATCGCCGGCCCAGTGCGCCGGCGCCGCTCGTTAACCAAATGCTACAGCTTCGGCCGCACAATGTGCTAAAGACGCGCCCGTTGGTTGGTTTACCGCCGCGCGTTGGGGATCCGCAGCCGCCGCAAACCTGTCCGCCATCGTGCAACTCGACATCCATACGCTCAGTGCGATCAGCACCGCGCTGCTTATCGGGATCGCGACGGTCCTCGGAACGCTCGCGTTGTCGAACAGCCGCTATCGTACCGTCGTCGGTAGCTTCGCCGCCGGATACGGCATGCTCGCCTGCGGCTTCGTCGGCCTCAGTCTGCGCAATTACATTCCCGAACTCTTCAGCATTGTCCTGGCCAACTGCCTGCTCGGCGGCGCAATCGTGTTGTTCTGGCGCGGCGCGCGCTACATGGCCGGCAAGTTGCCCCGGCGCGGCATCGAAGCGGGCCTGATCGGCAGTCTGACGCTCATTTTCCTGTACTTCACGTATGTACAGCCGAACACCCAAGTTCGCATCGTCGCCCTCACGACCTTCGTCATGCTGGCGATGTGGCTTGGCGGCGTCGAGCTCTGGGCGAAAGCCAAGGCCGGCTGGGGCGCCGAGCGACTGATTGTCGGCGTTTGCATTTTCGGAACAATGCTTTTCGGCTTGCGCCTTCCCCTGATCTTGACGCGAACAAGTCCAGCCGACATGGGACACATGACGCCGGCGCAGGCGGCGGTTTTCCTGCTCCTACCGATCATGAACGACATCGTTCTCGCCTTCGGCGTCACATGGTTCGCCCTATCGAAGGTCAACGAGGAGCTGGCGGCGCAGCGCGTTGCGTTGCTCGAGGCCAAGGACGAGGCCGAGCGCGCCAACCAGGTCAAGTCGCGCTTCCTGGCCAACATGAGCCATGAGCTGCGGACGCCACTCAACGCCATCATCGGCTTTTCCCAGATCATCAAGGACGATCTCATGGGGCCGGGAAAGCCGATCTACGCCAATTACGCGCGCGATATCTTCCACGCCGGCGAACATCTGCTCGAGATCATCAACAATATCCTCGACATATCGAAGATCGAAGCCGGCAAGACCGAGCTGCGCGACGACCTGATCGATCCGGCGAAGATCGTCGACGACAGCATCGCGGCAATGCATGTCCAGGCGGAGGGCAAGCATATCGAACTCACCGCCGATATTCCGGCCGATACGCCGCTGATCCGCGGCGACACGGTGCGCATACGGCAGATTTTGATCAACCTCGTGTCGAACGCGGTCAAATTCACTGAAGCCGGCCATGTCAAGGTGTCGGTCGTGTTCGACACGGTGTCTGGCTTCCGCTTCGTGGTCGCCGATACCGGCATCGGCATGGCGGCGGACGAGATCGAGAAAGCGCTCGAGTCGTTCGGCCAAGTCGACAATGCTGTGAGCAAGAAATATGCAGGCACCGGCCTCGGCCTGCCGCTCGCCAAGAGCCTCGTGCTGCTGCATGACGGCCGCCTCGAGATCAGCAGCGCCCCAGGGGCCGGCACGACTGTCTTTGTCCGTCTGCCGCCCGAACGGATCGTCCGGAAGGCGCACGAAGCCGCCGCCTGAACCGTCCCGCCACCAGCGGTCGGCTGCGACCGCACGGCCATTGCGCCGAAACGGCCGCTGGGCTATCCCGTGCCGGGAGAGCCGCAAACCGATGATTCCCCGCTACAGCCGGAAGGAAATGAGCGCCATTTGGGCGCCGGAAAACCGCTTTCGCATCTGGTTCGAGATCGAGGCGCATGCCCTCGACGCCATGGCCAAGCACGGCACCGTGCCGAAATCGGCGGCCAAGGCGCTGCGCGCCAAAGGCAAGTTCGAGATCGCGCGTATCGACGCAATCGAGCGCCAAACCAGGCACGACGTCATCGCCTTCCTGACCAACCTTGCCGAACACGTCGGACCCGAGGCGCGGTTCATCCATCAGGGCATGACCTCGTCCGACGTGCTGGATACATGCCTTGCGGTGCAGCTGACGCAGGCGGCGGATATTCTGATCGCCGATGTCGACCGGCTGCTGACAGCGCTCAAGCGTCGTGCCTTTGAATTCAAGAAGACGCTCTGCGTCGGCCGCAGCCACGGCATCCACGCCGAGCCGACGACCTTCGGCCTCAAGCTAGCCGGCCACTACGCGCAATTCGCACGCGGCCGCGAACGCCTCGAACGGGCCCGCGCCGAGATCGCTACGACGAAGATTTCCGGCGCTGTCGGCACCTTCGCCAACGTCGCGCCGGAGGTCGAGGAATACGTCGCCAAGAAGCTTGGCCTCAAACCCGAGCCGGTTTCGACGCAGATCGTGCCGCGCGACCGCCACGCAATGTTCTTCGCCACGCTCGGCGTCATCGCCAGCTCGCTCGAGAACCTGGCGCTCGAAATCCGCCACCTGCAGCGCACCGAAGTGCGCGAAGCCGAGGAATATTTCGCGCCCGGCCAAAAAGGCTCGAGCGCCATGCCGCACAAGCGCAATCCGGTATTGTCGGAAAATGTCACGGGCCTGGCGCGCCTCGTGCGCGGCGCGGTGACGCCGGCGCTCGAAGACGTGGCGCTATGGCATGAGCGGGACATTTCGCACTCGGCGGTCGAGCGCGTCATCGCGCCCGACGCCACCATCGGACTCGACTTCGCGCTCGCACGCACGGCCGAACTCGTCGAGAAGCTCATGGTCTATCCAGAACGTATGCGGGAAAACCTGGAGAGTCTCGGCGGGCTGGTGAATTCGCAGCGCGTACTGCTGGCGCTGACCCAGGCCGGCATGAGCCGCGAAGCCGCCTATCAGGCGGTGCAGCGCAATGCCATGGCAGCGTGGCACGGCAAAGGCGCATTCGCGGATCTGCTGAAGGCTGACACGGAAGTGTCGAAGCACATCAAGCCGGCGGCGCTGACGAAGCATTTCGACAACGCGTACCACCTGAAGCACGTCGACACGATCTTCCGCCGCGTCTTCGGCAAGGCGTAAGCCGCGGCCGCCAACGTCGGCACGACTGTCTCCATTCACGGACGCTGAAAAAAAGAACCCCGCCGAAGCGGGGTTCAGGGAGCTGGCGTATTCACCACACAAGGATTTCCTTAGGCCAATAGTTGTCTATAGTCAACTAATTGCGTTTTTGCCCGGAAAGCGGCAGTTTTCTTGAACTTCTTCGTGTTTTCGGCTGGCCAAACGCATCGAGCAGGACGCGCAGCAACGGCGCCAGCCGCTCCAGCTCATTGCGATGTGCCATGGACAGATTCGCCAGCCGTGATTCGGCTTTCCGCGTCAGCTCCAGCCGAATCTGGCGGCGGTCGACCACCCCGCTCCGGCGCCGCACTAGCGCTTTCGCGACCAGCCGATCGACCAGCCCAACGGCGCTGTGATGACGGATGGCGAGCCGCGCCGCGAGGTCGCCGACCGTTACCGCCGCCCTGGCCGGATAGCCCTTGATCGCCAACAGGGCCTGATGCTGTTGCGCGGTCAGGCCGGCGTGGCCGGCCGCCCGCTCGCTGAACTCCAGAAAGTGCCGCAAAAGATAGCGAAATTCAGCGAGTCGCAGGTAATCCGCGGCTGCCAAGCCACCATGTCGCTTGTCCGCCCGGTTAACCATCGCTGCGCGACATCTATCCACACCCCCATCAATGCTTTACAATGATATATCGCATTGCGATATAATATCGACTCCAACCGCAACCTCACTGTCCCAAACCATCTCGCAAATGCACAATAAGACTCCGTCGGATACTCCGTCGCAACCCCATCGCGCCCACAGCCCGACCGAAGCCGCCGAAGACCGGCTGCGCGATTTCACCACCGACCGCCGACTTTTGATCCTGGTGGCCATGGCGCTGGTCGTCGGCACGGTCGGCGCCACCGCAGCCTGGGCGCTTCTGCATCTGATCTATCTGGTGACGAACCTCGCCTATCACGGGCAGTTCACCGACGCGCCGGCGATCATATCCGACACCGTTTTGAGCCCGCTCACCGTGCTGATCCCGGTTGCCGGCTGCTTCATCGTCGGCCTGATGGCGCGCTTCGGCTCGGAGAAGATCCGCGGCCACGGCATTCCCGAGGCAATGGAAGCGATCCTGATCGGCGACAGCCGGATCGACGCCAAGGTGGCGGTGATCAAGCCGCTGTCGTCGGCGATCTCAATCGGCACCGGCGGACCGTTCGGCGCCGAAGGCCCGATCATCATGACCGGCGGCGCATTCGGCTCGCTGTTCGGTCAATTCTTTTCGCTATCGAACGCCGAGCGCAAGACGCTGCTGGTAGCGGGCGCCGCCGCCGGCATGAGCGCCACCTTCGGCACGCCGATCGCGGCGATGCTGCTGGCGGTCGAGTTGCTGCTGTTCGAATGGAAGCCGCGCAGCTTCATTCCGGTCGCCGTCGCTTCGATCGTCGCCGAAGTCTGGCGTCCCTGGCTTCTGGGCGCCGGCGCGCTATTCCCGATGGCGACGAGCCACGCTCTGCCGCCGCTTGGACTGCTACTGGCCGTTGTGCTCGGCATCATTGCCGGCCTGGCGTCCGGCTTGCTTACGCAGATGGTTTACGCCAGCGAGGATCTATTCCAACGGCTGCCGATCCACTGGATGTGGTGGCCGATGATCGGCGGGTTGATCGTCGGCCTCGGCGGCCTGATCGAGCCGCATGCGCTGGGCGTCGGCTACGACAACATCGCTGCGCTGCTGCGTGGCGACATCGGCAATGTCGGCGCGTTGCGGCTGCTGGCGGTCAAGGCCGTCATCTGGTCGGTCGCGCTCGGCTCCGGCACCAGTGGCGGCGTGCTTGCACCGTTGCTCATCATGGGCGGTGCGGTTGGCGCGGTTTTTGGCAGCGTCATGCCGGTC
>JBAVMB010000131.1:0-1789 GCA_049689615.1 Allostellaceae bacterium | reverse complement strand
ACCATCTCGCCACGTAGTTTCTCATAGCGTCGCTCGGCGGGCTTGGCGATCTCGTCGCCCCCCTTGAACGCCACCAGCCGCTGCTCCTGCAACTTGTGCAGGCGCTTGTAGAGTTGGGCGATCTCGTCGAGATTCTTGAGTACGCCGGGCTTCAGCGTCTCTTCCATCGCCGCGAGCGAGATCGAGCTTTCCTCGCCTTCGCCCTCGCCGTCGCCGCCTTCGGGCGCGGCGCCTTCCGGCGGCGTTTCCTCGCCGTCTTTATCGCCGCCGGCGGCGGCTTCGGCTTCTTCCTCGTCCTCGCCTTCGGCGGCGCTGGCGTCGAACTTGCCGCCGTAGGTGGCGTCGAGATCGACGACGTCGCGCAGCAGCATCTTCCCTTCCATCAGCGCGTCGCGCCAGCCGATGAGCGCGCGCATGGTGAGCGGGCTTTCGCACAGCCCGCCGATCATCATCTCGCGGCCGGCCTCGATGCGCTTGGCGATGGCGATCTCGCCCTCGCGCGACAGCAGCTCCACCGAGCCCATCTCGCGCAGATACATGCGCACCGGATCGTCGGTGCGGCCGATATCGGCGTCGTCGAGATTTCCGCCGGTACGGGTTTCGGTTTCTTCTCCGCCGTTGTCCTTGGTCTGGGCCTGGGCCTCTTCGGCCTCTTCGTTCTCGACAATGTTGACGCCGAGCTCGGACAGCATGGTCATCGTGTCCTCGATCTGCTCGGAGGAGACCTGCTCGGGCGGGAGCGCGGCGTTGATCTCGTCGTAGGTGACGTAACCACGCTCCTTGCCCTTGGCGACCATCTTCTTGATCGCGGTGGAGACGGTATCGAGCAACGGCGCATCGGCCGCTTCCTCGCGCGCTTCCGGAGTCTCGCTCGTCGAATTGGTCTTACTCGCCATGTCGGTCCGCCTTCGCGTCGTTATTAGAGGGTCGGCAAAGCCTGTCGCCTATCAACCCAGATCGCCGCTCAAATCGTCGTCCTTCGCCTGGCTCGCGTGCAGCATCTCCTGGAGATGCCGCAAACGTGCGAGAGTTTCCTCGTTGGTGTCGACTGCGAGGCTGCGTTCGGCTTCGGCAATCTGCGTCAAAAGGCACTGCTGCTCGTACCGCCGTTTGATGTCGACCCACCCCGATCGCACCGATTCGACATCCGCACCAACCCTGGCAAAACGGGCAAATTCCAGGACGCGCGGCGACAGGATTCGTTCCATTGTGGGACCGAATCCATCGCGACTTAGGTGGCCTTTCAAAGTCTCGGCGTCAAGGGCGGGATTGCGATGGTGCAGTTCTAGGATTTTGCGCGAAAGACTGTCAAGCTTTCCCGCCCCGGGAAAGTCGATTTGTGCAAGTTCTTCAGCGGCTTCGGCCAATAAAAAGGGGTGGTTAAGCACGTAAGCGAGCAGGATCTCCCCGAGCACAGGTAGCTGGTTCTCAGGATCGGGCGCGCGGGTCGGCTCGTGGCCGAGCCAATCGGCCGCGCCCAGGAACGGACGGCGTAACCGGTCGCGCCGCGCTGGCGCAATCCGCCAGCCGCCAGCACGCCGCCCGGACGCCGACAGGTATCGCCTGGTATCGACCGGCGGCGACAGGCGCTCGGCGAAATACTTGACGTACTCATGCTGCACCGAGCGTTCGGCGATGCATCGCACCCGTTCGCGCAACCGCGCGCGCAATGCCGCGCGCTGCTCCGGCGTGTGCAGTGGACCAGCCGATTTCTCGATCGCCCACAGCATCTCGGCTAGCGGCGTCGCTGCGTCGAGTACCGCGCGCATCGCCGCCGGACCCTGGCGAC
>JBAVMB010000130.1:0-2936 GCA_049689615.1 Allostellaceae bacterium | reverse complement strand
GTCGAAAGCCGCCGTTTCGGCGTCAATGTCATCCCGATCACACGCGCTAAAACGACGCTGGGCGCGTTGCAATCCGGCGACAAAGTCAATCTCGAACTCGACGTGATCGCGCGTTACGTCGCGCGTCTGTTGGCACGGGAACCGGCATGAGCTTCGTCGAAGTCGCTTCGCCGATCGAGGAGATCATCGACGCCGCGCGCAACGGCAGGATGTTCATTTTGGTCGACGACGAAGATCGCGAGGACGAAGGCGACCTCGTGATTCCGGCACAAATGGCGACGCCGGACGCGATCAACTTCATGGCCAAGAACGGGCGCGGCTTGATCTGTTTGGCGCTAAGCCGCGAGCGGGTCGAACAGCTCAAGCTGCCGCTGATGGCGCAACACAATGAATCCCGGTTGCAAACGGCGTTCACGGTGTCGATCGAGGCACGCGACGGAATCACGACGGGGATTTCGGCGTCGGATCGTGCGCGCACCGTCGCCGTCGCCATTGATGCCACTAAGGGACCGCAGGACATCGTCACGCCGGGCCATATTTTTCCGCTGATGGCGCGCGATGGCGGTGTGCTGGTGCGCACCGGCCATACTGAAGCGGCGGTCGACATCGCGCGGCTCGCCGGCCTCATTCCCGCGGGCGTGATCTGCGAAATCATGAACGACGACGGCAGCATGGCGCGCCGCGCCGATTTGATCGCGTTCGCGCAACGCCATGGGCTCAAGATCGCCACCATCGCGGACCTGATCGCTTACCGCCGGCGCCATGACCGTATTGTCGAGCGGCAAGTTTCGGCCGATTTTGTCAGCGCGCATGGCGGCACCTGGGACATGCACATTTACGTCAATAAGATCGCTTATGCCGAGCACATCGCGCTGGTGAAAGGCGACGTGCGCACGCCAGATCCGGTGCTGGTGCGCATGCACGCCGTCAACGTGCTCGACGACGCGCTCGGCAATCTGCGCAGCGGCCGCGGCGGCATGCTGCAAGGCGCGATGGAAATGATCGGCAAGGCGGGCAGGGGCGTCGTCGTGCTACTGCGCGAACCAATGCCGACGGCGCTGTCGGAGCGTGTGCGCGGCTATCTCGCGACCGGTAAAACCGTGCCGCAGCTACGCGACTATGGCATCGGCGCGCAGATTCTGCTCGATCTCGGCGTACGCGACATGATCCTGTTGTCGAACACGGCGCAGACCATTGTCGGCCTCGAAGGTTACGGCCTTTCCGTCGTCGAACGCCTCCCCATCGTCCTGGAGTCCTGAGATGGCGAAGCGGCCGTCGGTGCTGATCGTCGAGGCGCGCTATTACGCGCACGTGTCGGACGCGCTGCTCAAAGGTGCCGAAGCCGCGCTCGACAACGCCGGCATCCGCTACGACTGCATAACGGTTCCCGGCGCATTCGAGATTCCGGCAGCGATCGCGCTCGCAGCGCGGGGGCGCAGATACGACGGCTATATCGCGCTCGGCTGTGTTATCCGCGGCGAGACTTCGCACTACGATCTCGTCTGCCACGAATGCGCGCGCGGAATTCAGGATCTCGCTTTGGCTGGTCATGCTATCGGCTTCGGTGTGCTCACCGTCGAAAACGTCGACCAAGCGTTCGCGCGCGCGCGCGTCGACGAGAAGGACAAGGGCGGCGAGGCAGTCCGCGCCTGCCTCGCCATGATCGCGCTGCGACAGACGCTCAAGGTGCGCCGATGAGTGCCGCCACTAAATCGCCGCGGCCGGCGGCGCGCAAACGCACCGCCGCGCGCCTGGCCGCGGTGCAGGCGCTTTATCAGATGGAGATTGTCGGCGCGCCGGCGGATACGGTCGTCGACGAATTCCTCGCGCATCGCCTCAATCCGGACGCGACGCGCGAGGAACCCGATTTCGGCGAAGCGGATAAAATGCTGTTCGCCGAGCTTGCGCGCGGTGCGGCGGCGCAACGCGAATCGGTCGACCGCACCATTGCCGGAGCGCTGTCACCGGATTGGCCGCTGCCGAGGCTAGAGGCGGTGTTGCGCGCTATTTTGCGCATCGGCACCTACGAACTGGCGCATCGCCGCGAGGTGCCGCCAGAGATCGCAATCAACGAATATGTCGACATCGCGCACGCCTTCTACGCCGGCAAGGAGCCCGGCATGGTCAACGGCGTACTCGACAAGATTGCCCGCGACCTGCGGCCCGAGGAGATGGGGCGAGCCCGTGGCGGCGAAGCCGCTCGGTGAATTCGGGCGCATCGCGCGCTTCTTTGCGCCGCTAGCGCTGCCCGGCGGCTTGAAGTTGCGCGATGACGTCGCGCTGATCGCCGGGCGCCGCGGCGAGCAATACGTGCTCAAGACCGACGCGATCGTGGAGGGCATCCACTTTTTTGCCGACGATCCACCGGCCGACATTGCGCGCAAGCTGTTACGCGTCAACCTGTCGGATCTTGCCGCCAAAGGCGCGATGCCGGTTGGATATTTATTGACGATGGTCTTGCCGAAGTCGCGCGACGACCGCTGGCTGGCCGCGTTCAGCCGTGGCCTTGCCGCCGATCAGCGGAAATACCAGATCGGCCTGTTCGGTGGCGACTCCGACGCGACGCGCGGACGGATGGTTTTGTCAGTGGCGGCAATCGGCCGGGTCGCACCCGGCCGCGCGATCTTGCGGAGCGGCGCAAAGCCCGGCGACGTTGTGTATGCCTCCGGCACGCTCGGCGACGCAGCGCTCGGGTTGGCAGCACTCAAAGGCCACCTACCGCGGCTTGGCGCTTCTGCCCGGCGGTACCTGGTGCGACGGTACCGGCTGCCCGAACCACGTCTCGGTCTAGGCCGCCGCTTGGCTGGAATTGCGCATGCGGCGGCGGATATTTCCGACGGTTTGGTTGCCGATCTCGGGCACATCTGCAGCGCCTCGAATGTCGGCGCCATTGTTGAGACTGCGCGGCTGCCGTTGTCGCCGGCGGCACGTGCTGT
>JBAVMB010000129.1:0-4238 GCA_049689615.1 Allostellaceae bacterium | reverse complement strand
CATGTCGAAAGCGAAATTTGAACGGAACAAGCCGCATTGCAATGTGGGGACGATAGGGCATGTGGATCACGGGAAGACGTCGCTGACGGCGGCGATCACGAAGGTGCTGGCGGAGACGGGTGGGGCGGTCTACACGGCCTACGACCAGATCGACAAGGCGCCGGAGGAGCGGGCACGCGGCATCACGATCTCGACGGCGCACGTCGAGTACGAGACCAAGAACCGGCATTACGCGCACGTCGATTGCCCGGGCCACGCGGACTACGTGAAGAACATGATCACGGGCGCGGCGCAGATGGACGGGGCGATCCTGGTGGTCTCGGCGGCGGACGGCCCGATGCCGCAGACGCGGGAGCACATCCTGCTGGCGCGGCAGGTGGGTGTGCCGGCGATTGTGGTGTTTTTGAACAAGGTGGACATGGTGGACGACCCCGAGCTCCTCGACTTGGTGGAGCTTGAGGTGCGCGAGCTGCTCTCCTCCTACCAGTTCCCGGGGGACAAGATCCCGATCATCCGGGGTTCGGCGCTGGCGGCGCTGGAGGACAAGAACAAGGCGCTGGGGCATGACGCCATCCTGAAGCTGATGGAGGCGGTGGACGCCTATATCCCGCAGCCCAAGCGCGACCGCGACCGGCCGTTCCTGATGCCCATCGAGGACGTGTTCTCGATCTCGGGCCGCGGCACGGTGGTGACGGGCCGGGTCGAGCGCGGGATCATCAAGGTGGGGGACGAGGTCGAGATCGTGGGCTTGAAGCCGACGACCAAGACGGTGGTGACGGGCGTCGAGATGTTCCGCAAGCTCCTCGACCAGGGCGAGGCGGGCGACAATATCGGCGCCCTTTTGCGCGGCACCAAGCGCGAGGAAGTCGAGCGCGGCCAGGTCCTGGCGGCGCCGGGCACGATCACGCCGCACACGCAGTTCCAGGCCGAGGCCTACATCCTGACCAAGGAAGAGGGCGGGCGGCATACGCCGTTCTTCACCAACTACCGGCCGCAGTTCTACTTCCGCACCACCGATGTGACCGGGATGGTGAAGCTGCCGGACGGCACCGAGATGGTGATGCCGGGGGACAATATCCGGATGGAGGTCGAGCTCATCGCCCCCATCGCCATGGACGAAGGCCTGCGCTTCGCCATCCGCGAGGGCGGCCACACCGTCGGCGCCGGCGTCGTCGCCAAAATCATTAAGTAAGGAGCCGGGAAGGGGTATCTTTACGCAGATCGCCGAGGGTTGGCGTGGCGGCTCGCGATCTGCGGATGAACGGTAATCCTTACGCGGATCGGCAGGGTTGGCATGGCGGATGGCGATCCGCGGGTTCACTAGGAGCGTAGCTCAATTGGTAGAGCACCGGTCTCCAAAACCGGGGGTTGGGGGTTCGAGCCCCTCCGCTCCTGCCAGCCGCTGAAAACCGCGTCCCTGTCGGGCAATAAGGCTGGCAAATCCCCGGACCCGACGTTATATAAGGCACCTCCCAACGGCATCTATATATGGCAAGCATCACCCCGCTGGAATTTCTGCGGCAGGTCCGCCAGGAAGTGAGCCGCGTCACCTGGCCGACGCGCAAGGAGACCGCCATCACGACCGCCATGGTTTTCGCCATGGTGATCGCGGCGGCGCTGTTCTTCTTCATCGTCGACCAGATCATCGCGCTGGGCGTGCGTTTCGTGCTGGGGCTCGGGGGCTGAGACGATGACGTCGCGCTGGTACGTAATCCACGTCTATTCCGGCTTCGAGAAGAAGGTCGCGGAATCGATCAAAGAACAGGCGAAGCAGAAGGGCCTCGGCGAGAAGTTCGAGGAGGTCCTGGTGCCGACCGAGGAAGTGGTCGAGGTCAAGCGCGGCGCCAAGGTCAGCGCCGAGCGCAAGTTCTTTCCCGGCTACGTGCTGGTGAAGATGGATCTGACCGACGAAAGCTGGCACCTGGTCAAGAACACGCCCAAGGTCACGGGCTTCCTCGGCGGCAAGGGTCGGCCATCGCCGATCACCGAGACCGAAGCCACCCGCATTATGAAGCAGGTGCAGGAAGGCATCGAGCGGCCGAAGCCGTCGATCACCTACGAGGTCGGCGAACAGGTCCGCGTCTGCGATGGCCCGTTCACGTCGTTCAACGGCATGGTCGAAGAGGTCGACGAGGAAAAGGCGAGACTCAAGGTTGCCGTGTCGATCTTCGGCCGCGCCACCCCGGTCGAGCTCGAATACACCCAGGTCGAGAAAATCTAACCGGATCGAAAAGAGACGCGCATGGCGAAGAAGGTTGTCGGATTCATCAAGCTGCAAGTGCCGGCGGGCAAGGCGAACCCATCGCCGCCGATCGGCCCGGCCTTGGGCCAGCGCGGCCTCAACATCATGGAGTTCTGCAAGGCGTTCAACGCCCAGACCCAGGGTCTCGAGCCCGGCATGCCGGTGCCGGTGATCATCACCGCGTACCACGATCGCAGCTTCACGTTCATCACCAAGTCGCCGCCGAACTCCTATTTCCTGCGCAAGGCTGCGGGCATCGAGAAGGGCTCGGGCACGACCGGCAAGGGACATGTCGGCAAGGTGACGATGAAGCAGATCCGCGAAATCGCCGCGAAGAAGATGAAGGACATGAACGCCAAGGACATCGAGGGCGCCTGCAGCATGCTGGTCGGCTCGGCGCGGTCCATGGGCCTCGAGGTGGTGGAGTAACGCATGGCTCGCGCATCGCACATGGGCAAGCGCCTGAAGAAGGCCTACGACGGCATCGACCGCACCAAGGTTTACAATCCGGCCGAAGCGGTGAAGCTGGTCAAGTCGCGCGCCAGCGTCAAATTCGACGAGACCGTCGAAGTGGCGATGAACCTCAACGTCGATCCGCGCAAGGCCGAGCAGAACGTCCGCGGTACCGTCGTGCTGCCGCACGGCACTGGCAAGAGCCTGCGCGTCGCCGTCTTCGCCAAAGGCGACAAGGCGACGCAAGCTAAGGCGGCGGGTGCCGACATCGTCGGCGCCGAGGACCTTGCCGAACAAATCCAAGGCGGCAAGATCGATTTCGACCGCTGCATCGCGACGCCGGACATGATGGGCATCGTCGGCCGGCTCGGTAAGGTGCTGGGCCCGCGCGGCCTGATGCCCAATCCCAAGGTGGGTACGGTCAGCGCCAACGTCGCCGAAGCGGTGAAGGCGGTGAAGGGCGGACAGGTCGAGTTCAACACCGCCAAGGCCAGCCTCATCCAGGCCGGCGTCGGCAAGGCGAGCTTTTCGGAAGAGGCGCTGCTGGCGAACCTCAAGGCCTTCGTCACCGCCGTCAACCGCGCCAAGCCGCAGGGCATCAAGGGCTCCTTCATTAAGAAGGTCTCCCTGAGTTCGACCATGGGCCCCGGCGTAAAGCTGGAGATTTCCGCGCTGACCGGGTAAAAGGTCGCGCTGTAATGCTTTGCCGGGGCTATGGCCCCGGCGGAAACGGCCCAAAAGGCCGTTTTCCTGTCCGAGATTGCGGGTGCCTTCGGGCTTAAGGGGCTCATTCGAGCCCGCCGGCATGAGACAGGAGTCGGGTCGCGGCGTTACCGCCGGCCACACTTCTGGGACAGGTCCAACCGGGTGCGAAGGATCCCTCGCGGGGTCCTGCGTGCCTTTGTGCAACCGATCCGTCGGAGCCGGTGGCTTTGGCGGATCATTTGGTCGGAGATGTCCCGTGGACCGGGCCAAGAAGAAGCAGCTGATCGATTCGCTGCACACCGCGCTCGCCGACACGCAGGTCGTGGTGATCACCCACCAGACCGGCATGACGGTCGAGGAAGTGACCGATCTGCGGCGCCAGATGCGCGCCGCCGGCGCCAATTTCCGCGTCACCAAGAACAAACTGGCGCAGCGCTCGCTCGACGGCACCAAGTTCGAGCCGCTCAAGTCGCTGTTCAAGGGCCCGTCGGCGATCGCGTTCTCGCGCGATCCGGTGGCAGCCGCCAAGGTTGCGGTCGCCTACGCCGAAAAGAACGACAAGCTGACGCTGGTCGCCGGCGCGCTCGGTGACCGCCCGCTCGACATCGCCGCCATCAAGGCGCTGGCGTCGATGCCGTCGCTCGACCAGCTCCGCGGCAAGATCGTCGGCCTGCTGAACGCGCCCGCGACCAAGATCGCCGGCGTGCTGCAGGCTCCCGCTGGTCAGCTGGCGCGTGTCGTCGCGGCGTATGCCAAAAGCGGCAAGGCCGCCTGAATTTCGCAACCCAATCCATTAACCTGTTCACCAGAGGAGTAAGGATCCATGGCTAATCTCGAT
>JBAVMB010000128.1:0-6578 GCA_049689615.1 Allostellaceae bacterium | reverse complement strand
GTTCCAGACCGCGAGGCCGACAGGCGGGGGCGTTTCCGCGTTGGCGGCCGGCGGCAGCGCCGCCAAGACCGCGTCGGCCCAGGGCCAGCCGCCTTTTGCCATAGATTCGGCAATGGCACGTGCATCGCCGTCGCCGGATTGCATTTGCAGCTCGCCAAGCAAAGCGCGGACGCTGGCGCGCAACACCTCGGCCGTGCCCGCCAGGTTGCCGGCTTCGGGCACGTCGAGATCGAGCGCGGCGGCTATGCCGCGCGGCGTCGGTACGCAGAAGCGCGCCGGCCGCACGAAGGCAAACAGCTCGAGCAAGTCGAAACAGACAAACTGCGTCACGCCGAGTCGGCGTGCCGTCGCACGCGCATGGCAAACAAAAGGCGGCGCCGCACGCGCGCGCCGCGCCGCTTCGGCCAGCGGCAGCAGCGCGATCTCGCCTTCCGGCGATAGCCACGCCGCCTGGGTCATGCCAGCAACCAGCGACGCGGCCTTGGGCAAGCGGACGGGATTGGCAACGCCGCCATCGGCACTCATGCGCGGAGCATAGAGCCGTCGCCGCGGAGTCGGTATTCCAATTTCCCGCGCCGGCGATTAGCGTGCGCGCCGATGCCCGCCTTGACCGACCTCGCGCTTCCGGTACTGCGCGCGCTGCCGCCCGAGGCGGCACACCGCGCGAGTCTGTGGGCGCTGAAGACACTGCCGCTCCGCGCCGTCGCCGCCGATCCGCCGGTGCTCGCGGTTAGGCCGTGGGACCGCGTGTTTCCCAATCCGGTCGGCCTCGCCGCCGGTTACGACAAGAACGCCGAAGCGATTGATCCGCTGTTCGGATTCGGTTTCGGTTTTGTCGAGATCGGCACCGTGACGCCGCGGCCGCAGCCCGGCAATCCGAAGCCGCGGGTGTTTCGCCTGAGCGAGGATGGCGCGGCGATCAACCGGCTCGGCTTCAACAGCCAGGGGCTCGCGGCGGTGGCCCGGCGACTCGCTGCGCGCGATCGCTCGCGCGGCATTCTCGGTGTCAATATCGGCCGTAACAAGGACACCGCCGATCCGATCGTCGATTACGAAGCCGGCGTCACCGCATTGGCGCCCTATGCCGATTACCTGGCGGTCAACATCTCGTCGCCCAACACGCCGGGCCTGCGCGACATGCAGCGCAAGACGGTGTTGCCCGAGTTCATCGCCCGCTTGCAGCTCGCGCGGGCCAAGGCGACACCGCGGCGGCCGCCACCACTGCTGCTGAAGATTGCGCCCGATCTCGAGCCGCAGGCGCGCAACGAGATCGCCGAGGTCGCGCTGTTCTCCGGCCTCGACGGCTTGATTATTTCGAACAGCACGGTGGCGCGGCCAGACTCGCTCAGGGGTGCACGGGCGCACGAGGCCGGCGGCCTCACCGGCAAGCCACTATTCGCGCCATCGACCGCGCTGTTGCACGAGATGTACCGGCTGACCGGCGGCCGCCTGCCGCTGATCGGCGTCGGCGGCATCGCGTCGGGCGCCGACGCGTACGCCAAGATCCGCGCCGGCGCGACGGTCGTGCAGCTCTATACCGCGCTGATCTATCAGGGTCCGGGTCTGGTCGCGCGCATCAAAACCGACCTCGTCCGCCTGTTGCGGCGCGACGGTTTCGTTTCGGTCGGCGAAGCGGTCGGTACGGCGCTGCAATGAGCGTGCGCATCTTGCACGGCATCCGCGAGATTGCCGCCGATTACGACGGCTTCCTGCTCGATCTGTGGGGCGTGCTGCACGACGGCAGCCAGCCATTTCCCGAGGTGCTCGATGCGCTTCGACGGCTCAAAGCCGAGGGCAAGACGCTGGTCATCTTGTCCAACGCGCCGCGCCGCGCCGCCATGGTCGCCGAACGCCTCGTTGAGATCGGCATTCCGAAGATTCTCTACGACGCCGTGCACTCTTCGGGTGAAGAGGCGTGGCTGCACTTGAAGTACCGTGACAATCCGTTCTTCCGCGCCTTAGGCCGCCACTGCTACTTCATCGGGCCGCAGCGCGACGATCCGCTGCTGTCGGGACTGGATTACCAGCGGGTCGCCGACGTGGCACAGGCGGATTTCTTTCTCGCCGTCGGACCAGAGAATTGGGAAGAGGATTTGAGCGCCTTCACGTCGGTGCTCGACGCCGGATTGGCGCGCGGGCTGCCGATGGTGTGCGCCAACGCCGACCTGGTGGTCGTCCACCAGGGTCGGCGCAGCATCTGCGCCGGCGCCATGGCCGAATACTACGAACAGCACGGTGGCGCCGTGCGCTGGCACGGCAAGCCCTATCGTTCGGTCTACGATTTCTGCTTCGGGCGGTTCGCCGAGCTGGGCGTGACCGACCGGCGGCGAATCGTCGCTTTCGGCGACAGCTTCCGCACCGACATCGCCGGCGCCGCCGGCGTCGGCATCGCCAGCGTCCTCACCGCCAGCGGCATCCATGCCGACGAGATCGGTTTGACGCACGCTACGCCGCTCGATCCTCAGCGCATCGCCGCGCTCGCGGCCGCGGCCGGCACGATGCCGACCGCGGCGATGGGCGAATTTCGCTGGTGACCGGTCAGTGCGCCGCGTGGTCGGCGCGATGCAGGATGGTGCCGTCGACGCCGGTCTCATAAGCGAGACCGGCGGGCGTTACCGCCGCCCCATCCGGAAAGAACGACTTGATCAGGCCCCTGCGCTCGAGCACGACCCAGACGGCGGGATTGTGCAGGCCGCTGGCGTCACGCGTCATCACTACCGCGTCGCCGAGATGAAAATGGTCGCCGTGCATCTTGGGCAAATTGCCGACGAGCAGCGCGCCATCATCGCCGGCCGGGCGCGCTTGCCCGGGGATACGTGCGAGCGCCTGCAGCAATGCCAGCGTGCGCAGCTGCAGCGGATTGAGATTGAGCGGATTCTTCTTCGGTGCCATGGCGGCGATCTTAGCCGCGGCGTGTTACCGCGGGAAGGACCGGCGCGGCGCAGCTAGCCGAAAAACGCCCGCGCCAGAAATGTCAGGCCGGTGGCGACGTAGATCGCGACGATAAGCTGCTGGAAGCGGCGTTCGCTGAGCTGCACGCGGACGAAGCGGCCGGCCCACATCCCGATCGCGGTTGGAATCAGCATCAGGAACGAGACGCCGATCTCGGGCAACGTTGCGACCTGGTTGGCGTAGATTCCCAGCAACATGCCGACGCCGGCAACCGTGTACATCAGCGAGATCGTCGGAATGAACTCGTCCTTCGTCAGGCGCATGCCGAAGACGTAGAGCATGATCGGCGGCCCGTAGAAGGTCGAGATGCCGCCGAGCAGGCCGCTGCCGATGCCAATAAGCGGATTGGCCCAGCGTTCGTGCGCGCGCGTCACCCGGATATGCGGGCTGAAATGCAGAAAGAGCGGCACCGAAATGACCGCGACGCCGATAATGGTGTCGAGGACGCGTTCCGGCAGCACGACGAGGAGCCGCGTGCCCGCGATGATCGCGAGGAACAAAGGCACCAGCAGCGTCCAGAATCGCCGGAGCGAGTGCAGAAACCGGCCACCCTGGAAGCTTTGCACGAAGTTCGAGGCGACGATCGGCACTGTCGTCACCGTCACGGCGGTGTTCAAATTGACCAGAACCGTCAGGATCGGCACGGCGACCAGCGGCAGGCCGATGCCGGCCACGCCCTTGACCGTGCTGCCAGCAAGCAGACCGAGAGCGCAAAGGAAAATGACGAACGGCGGCACCGAGTTGCCCGTTTACATTATTTAGGCCGGACGGCTCACCGCTTGAGCCGGATCACATAGTCGCGGAAAGCCGCCAGGAACTTGGTCAGCTCCTCGCGCACGCCTTGATCGATCAGCTTGAGATTGGCGTCGAACTTCTTGGCGGCATCGCCGATATAGACCTGCGGCTGATTCATACAGAAGCAGTTGAGCGACACGCACATGTGGCGCAGGTGGTATTGCGCGCGCACGCCGCCCACTGGCGACACCGATGCACTGATGATCGCCGTGGCCTTGCCAACGTAAGGCGGATCGGGCACGCGCGAGCCCCAGTCGATCGCATTCTTGAGCGGCGCCGAGACCGAATAGTTGAACTCCGGTGTAGCGAACAGCACGCCGTCGGCCGTGCGGATGGTCTCGCGATAGGCGTGCACGGCCGGTGGATAACCTTCAACGCGGATGTCGTCGTTGTAGAGCGGCAAGGCGCCGAGCTCGACGATCTCGATCGTCATGCCTGGAGGCGCGAGCTCGACCGCCGCTTTGAGCGCGGCGCGGTTGTATGAGCCTTTGCGCAGGCTGCCGGCGATGCCGGCAATCTTCAACGGTGGCGCAGTGGTCATTATTACCCCCGAAGCGAGCCGATTCCTTAGGGCGATGGCACGGCACCGGGCAAGCAATTTCGCCCGGCCGATCCTCATTCCAGCTGTGCAGTGGGCAAGCGGCGCTCAGACCACGCCGACGATGCCGAGTACGGCCGCGACGGCGAAAATCCACAGCGGATTGATCCGCGTCCAATAGGCGACCGCGGCCGTCGCCGCCGTCAGCACGAAGGTGATGGCGTCATGATCGGCGTCACGCGCCAGCAGGAAGGCCGACGAGGCGACGAAGCCGACGGTCACCGGCGCCAAGCCATTCTGGATCGTCATGCACCACGGCTGGTACTTGAACTTGTCCCAGGCGCGGAACACGGCGAAGGTCACGACCCAGCTTGGCCCCATCATCGCCGCCGTCGCTACGATGGCGCCGAGCACGCCGGCGACCTGCCAGCCGACCAGCGTCACCACCATGACGTTCGGTCCCGGCGCGGCCTGGGCGATGGCGAACAACGCGGCGAACTGCGTGCCGGTCATCCAGTGCTGCACCTCGACGGCTTGGCGCTGCATCTCGGGAATGACCGCATTGGCACCCCCGAACGCCATCAGCGACAGGATCAGAAAATTGACCGCCAGCGCGGTCAGCACGCCTGGACCTTTCATGTGCGCCGCCACCAACTGATGCCGATGCTGACCGGCGCCGCCGTCAGCAGCACCCACGGCAGCGGAAAGCGCAGCAGTGCGACGGTGACGAAGACAGCGACGATTACCGGCGTCGCTTCGACCGGCCGTCGGCGCAGTAGCGGCGTCGCGATCTTGCCGGCCATCGCCAGGATCATGCCCGACGCCGCGGCCGAAACCGCCAACAGGCCGTCGTTGACCGCCGGCAGGTTGCCGTAGCGGCGATAGAGCGCGCCGAGGATGACGACGACGAAACACGGCAGGCCGAGGATGCCGAGAAAGGCGGCGATCGATCCCGGCAGACCACGGAAGCGTGCGCCGACTGCGATCGACAGGTTGACGATGTTGGGACCGGGCAGGAACTGGCACAGCGCGAGCGTGTCGAGGAACTCGCGTTCGGTCAGCCAACGGCGGTCCTCGACCAGCTTGCGCCGCGCCCACGGCAGCACGCCGCCGAAGGCGACCGCCGAGATCAACATGAAATGCAGGAACAGATCCCACAGAGTCGGATTTTGCGTCGCGACAGAACGGGACGATTGGGCGTCGACGGCCATTCGATTGTGTCGTTGTCCGCGCCGAGCCGCGGTTGTTACCAGTAACGCACCCGCCCAACGTCGATATGGACAAAGTCCGACTGCGGATAATAACCGACACCGCCGCTGCGCATAGTCATGGCCACACGGCGCAGATTGGCAAGCGCGCGATCCGCCACACGCACGTCGATCGCCTGACCCTGCATGTGAAGGCTGCTCTTGGCGACGCCCTCGCTCTCACTTCGCAGCATCGCATTGGTTGCGGGCGACCGGTAACCGGAGATGACCTCGAACGGACTCGTGGATTCCAGCTGCCGGTTGATTCTTACCAGCAGGTCGAGCAGGCGCGGATCGATCGAATGAATGTCGCCGGTGCGGAAATCGCGCAGCACGTGGTCGATCTGGTGTAGCGCCTCCGGATGATAGGTGCCGTCGGACCAATAGACGAGATCGAGATTCTCGCCGGTATGCAGATTATGGAAGGCGAGCGAGCGGCGATCAGGCGCGAAGCGCGGCGCGGCGATTGCGGGCGCCGCGATCAGCGCCGTCGCGGCGCCCGCAAGTAGCGTCAAGGCGTGGCGCCGGTTTTTGCTAAAATGCACCAGAACGAATCCCCCCAATGGACTCGCCAATCAGACGGCCGGAACATTTTTGCGGAAAGCGCCGATGCCGGCAACCCTCTTTTCAGCATTAGTTGGACGCGGGGGCTGCAGGCGGTGGCAACGGCCGTAGCTGTTCGCCCAAATCGCGCGCCATGAGGGCATCGTCGAGCCGCCGATCGCGGCCGTAGACGTCGTTGCGGAACTCGACCGTGCCATCATCGTCGACATAAGCAGTCCAATACACGATGGAGACGGGGATCGAATGCGGTAGCGTGACCCGCTGCGTCTCGCCGGTAGCGACTGCGGCGTCGATCGAATCCATCGTCCATTTCGAATCGTCCGCCATCAGCCGCTGCACCAGCGCACGCGGATCTTCGACGCGAATGCAGCCGTGGCTCAGCGCGCGGCGCGAGCGGGCGAAAAGGGCCTTGGCCGGCGTGTCGTGCAGATACACGTCGAAACGGTTCGGAAACTCGAACTTGATCTTGCCGAGCGCATTCT
>JBAVMB010000127.1:0-2838 GCA_049689615.1 Allostellaceae bacterium | reverse complement strand
GTTGTGGCTGGCGCTCGGCTGCGTCGCCTTTCTGTGGAGCGCGATGAACGGCGGCCGCGCCACCACCTTATGGCTGCTCGCGCTGGTATGGGCGGTGGACATCGCCGCCTATGCCGTTGGCCGCGCGGCCGGCGGACCGAAGCTGGCGCCGGTGCTGTCGCCGAACAAGACCTGGGCGGGATTTTTCGGCGGCCTCGCCGGCGCCGCACTTGCCGGCTCGGGCGCGGCGGCATTGACCGGCGGCGATGCGGCGATCGTCGTGCCGGCGAGCCTGGCGCTCGGCATCGCGGCGCAGCTCGGCGACCTCGTCGAATCCGCGGCCAAGCGCCGCTTCAACGTCAAGGACACGGGCGGCCTGATCCCCGGTCACGGTGGCCTGCTCGACCGGCTCGACAGCCTGTTGGCGGCGTCCCTGCTGCTGGCCGTGTTGATCCTGGTCACCGGAACGGTGCCCCTGCAATGGCACTAAATCGGCCACCGGCGATTCGGTCACAGGGGGACCGCTGACGCGCTTTTAAGGCCTGTCTTCGGCCGTTTTTTGCTAATCTAGCCGCCGTTCGGGTTCGCGGGAGTGCGGTTTTCATGGGTTTCCTGAGCGGTGGCATCGGCTACGTGGTGCCGTTCCTCGTCGTTTTGACGGTTCTCGTCTTCGTTCACGAGCTCGGCCACTATTTGGTCGCGCGTTGGAACAAGGTCCGCATCGAGACATTTTCGATCGGATTCGGGCCCGAGCTCTTCGGCTGGACCGATCGCGTCGGGACGCGCTGGAAGGTGAGCGCCATTCCGCTCGGCGGCTACGTCAAGATGTTCGGTGACGCCGATCCCGCCTCGATGGCGGTGCCCGAAGAAGAAATCGCGCAGATGACCGACGCCGAGAAGGCGGTGTCGTTCCACCACAAGCGGCTGATGCAGCGCGTCGCCGTCGTCGCCGCCGGCCCCGCCGCGAATTTCGTGTTCACGCTGGTCGCATTGGCGGTGCTCTTCGCCACCGTCGGCCAGCCATTCACGCCGCCGCAAGTCGGCAAGATTCAGGCCGGCAGCGCCGCTGACGCCGGCGGCCTCAAGGCTGGCGACACCATCGTCGGCATCGACGGATCGGCGATCCACCGCTTCGAGGATATCCAGCAGGCGGTCCGGCTCGACGACGGCCAGGCGCTCGCCATCACCGTCCAACGCGACGGCAAGGACCTGACGCTGTCGATCACGCCGCGCGTCACGACGGTCACCGACCGTTTCGGCTACGCGCATCGCTTCCCGGTGCTCGGCATCGAGCGTCAGGGCGTGACCTACGTCCGGCGCAATCCGGCCGATGCGGTTTGGCGCGCGGGACAAGAGACCGGCAATCTCGTCACCGGCACGCTGAAGGCCGTGTGGCAGATGATCATCGGCGCCCGTCCGGCGGATGAGATCGGCGGCCCGCTGCGCATCGCCCAGATGTCGGGTGAGGTGGCGCAAGGCGGTGTGGTGGCGCTGCTGTGGTTCATGGCCGTGCTGTCGGTCAATCTCGGCCTGATCAACTTGTTCCCGATCCCGGTGCTCGACGGCGGCCATCTGCTCTTTTATTTCGCGGAAGCGCTTCGCGGCCGGCCGCTCGGCGCGCGCGCGCAGGAGTACGGCTTCCGGCTCGGGTTGGCGCTGGTGCTGACGCTGATGGTCTTCGCCACGTGGAACGACCTGGTGCACATTGGCGTCCTCAAGTTCTTGAAGGGCTTCGGGACTTGAAGGCCGGCGGGTAAGAGCGTGAGTGCGGAGGGGGGAGCCTTGCGAAGATTAGCTGGCGCAGCGATGGTTATTGCGCTCGCGCTGGCGTCGCTCGTCGTTATTGTGCCGCAAGCGGCGCTGGCCCAAGGCATCAGGCTGACGCCGCCGGCCTCGATGCAAGCCCAGACCCAGACCCAGACCCAGACCCAGACCCAGACGCCAAGCTCAGGCGGGATCAACGCGGGCGACACCATCGAAGAGGTTCGCATCGAGGGCACCCAGCGCGTCGAGCCCGAGACGGTGCGCTCCTATATGCAGATCGGACCCGGCGACAAGTTCGATTCCGAACGCCTCGATCAGTCGCTCAAGAGCCTGTACGCCACCGGCCTGTTCAGCGACGTGACGCTGCGGCGCGAAGGCGACGCGCTCATCGTCCATGTCGTCGAGAACCCGGTCATCAATCGCGTTGCCTTCGAAGGCAACAGCAAGCTCAGCGAAGACACGCTCAAAAACGAAGTCCAGCTCAAGCCGCGCAGCGTCTATACGCGCCAGAAGGTGCAGGCCGACGTCGGCCGTATTCTCGATCTCTACCGGCGCAACGGCCGCTTCGCCGCAACCGTCGATCCGAAAATCATCAAGCTCGACCAGAACCGCGTAGATCTGGTCTTCGAGATCAATGAGGGCGATTTCACCGGCGTGCGCGGCATCAATTTCGTCGGCGATCATGTCTTCGATGCCGATACGCTGCGCGGCGTCATATCGACCAAGGAATCGCGCTGGTGGCGCTTCCTCTCGACCTCCGACACTTACGATCCGGATCGCATCAGCTACGACCGCGACCTGCTACGCAAATTCTACCTGTCGCAGGGCTACGCCGATTTCCGGGTGATCTCGGCGATCGCCGAGCTGACGCCCGAGCGCGACGCCTTCCTGGTGACGTTCACCGTGGAAGAGGGCAACCGCTACAAGTTCGGCAAGGTCGATCTGGTCAACGAGCTCAAGGAAATCGATCCGGCGATTCTCAAGGCGCTGGTCACCACCAAGAGCGGCGACTGGTACAACGCCGACGCGGTCGACAACACGATCCACGCGATCACCAATGCGCTCGGCAATCGCGGCTACGCCTTAGTCCAGGTC
>JBAVMB010000126.1:0-1501 GCA_049689615.1 Allostellaceae bacterium | reverse complement strand
CTCCGGGTTCCGCTCAGCCAGGTGTATGGCGCGGCGACCTTCTACCATTTCTTCACCATGAAGCCGCCCGGACGGCACACGTGCGTCGTCTGTACCGGGACCGCCTGTTACATCAACGGCGCGTCGGCGCTGCTGAGGGCGATGGAAGAAAAGTATGGCATCAAGCCGGGTGAGACGACGCCGGACGGCGAGCTCTCCCTGGTGACGGCGCGCTGCGTTGGCTCGTGCAGCATCGCGCCCGTGGCCGTTTTCGACAAGGACGTGGTCGGCAAGATGGGCGCGTCCGATATTGTTGCTCGAGCCGGAAAGAGCATGTGCCATGACGCCTGAAGAACTACAAGAGATAGCGGCAAATGAGAAGCGGGCGCAGGCCCACTATCCCCACCACGTTTGCGTTTGCACGGCGGCGGGGTGCCTGTCGGCCGGAAGCGGCGAGGTGAAGAAGGCGCTCGAGAAGGAAGTCATCGAGTCGGGGATGAAGCAGGAGTGCCACGTCAAGGGCGTCGGCTGCATGGGCCTGTGCTCGGCGGGGCCGCTCGTGACGGCGGACGAGAAGATGTATCGCAACGTCACGCCGGACGACGCGACCGATATCGTCCGCAGCCTCGAAGACGGCAAGCCGGTGAAACGCCTTGAGTGCGACACCACGGCGCCGTTCTTCATCCGGCAGACGAAGATCGTGCTCGAGAATTCGGGCAAAATCGATCCGGAGCGGATCGAAGACTACATCGCGGCGGGCGGCTACTCGGCGCTGCTTACCGCGGTGAGCGAGATGCAGCCGAACGAGGTCGTCGATCAGGTAATCAAGAGCGGCCTCCGCGGACGCGGCGGTGCGGGCTACCCGACCGGCCTCAAGTGGAGCACGGTCTCGAAGGCCAACGGCGGCGGGCAGAAGTACGTCATCTGCAACGCCGACGAGGGCGACCCCGGCGCCTTCATGGACCGCGCGGTGCTCGAAAGCGATCCGCACCGCGTGCTCGAAGGCATGGCGATCGCGGCATACGCCGTCGGGGCGACCCGCGGCTACCTGTACGTGCGGGCCGAATATCCGCTGGCGGTAAAGAATCTGAGAACCGCCATCCGCCAGGCCGAGAGGCTCGAACTGCTCGGCAACGATGTCGCGGGAACGCGGTTCAGCTTCAAGGTCGAGGTCAGGCTGGGCGCGGGCGCCTTCGTCTGCGGCGAGGAAACCGCGCTGATCGCCTCGGTGGAAGGTAAGCGCGGCACGCCGCGCCCGCGGCCTCCCTATCCCGCTTACGAGGGATTGTGGGGGCGGCCGACACTCATCAACAACGTCGAGACGTTCGCCAATATTCCGGTCATTCTCCGCAACGGCGGCGAGTGGTTCTCCCAGATCGGCACGGCGAAGAGCAAGGGCACGAAAGTGTTCGCGCTGGCCGGCCGGGTGAACAACACCGGGCTGATTGAAGTTCCGATGGGCATCCCGCTGCGCGAGATCATTTTCGATATCGGCGGCGGCATCCCCGACGGCCGGAAGTTC
>JBAVMB010000125.1:0-2652 GCA_049689615.1 Allostellaceae bacterium | reverse complement strand
GTCTTGGGCTGAATAAATCCGATCTCGATCATGTGCTGCTCGATTATGTTGCCGAGCGCCGCCAGGATCGATGGCACATAGTGCCCCTCCATCCACGCGCCGCCGCGCGGATCGAACACCGCCTTCAACTCCTCGACCACGAACGACACGTCGCCGCCGCGGCGGAACACGGCGCTGATCATGCGCGTCAGCGCCACGGTCCAGGCGTAATGCTCCATGTTCTTCGAGTTGACGAAGATCTCGAATGGCCTGAGGCGGCCGTCCTGCACGATGTCGTTGATGGTGACGTAGAGCGCGTGCTCGGAAAGCGGCCACGCCACCTTATAGGTGTGGCCGGGCAGCGCCTCGGGCCGCGATAGCGGCTGCGTCATATAGACAATGCCGCCCGCCTCATAGACGTCGGCCGGTCGCGCCTGCGGCGCCGGCAGCGGCAGTTCGGTCTGCCGTTGCGGCTTGGCCTCTGGCTTCACTTCGAGCACCGCGCCCGTCACCTCGTTCGGCCGATAGGTCGTGCAGCCCTTGCAGCCGAGCTCATAGGCCTGGAGATAGACGTCCTTGAACTGCTCGAACGGGAAATCCGCCGGCACGTTGATCGTCTTCGAGATCGAGCTGTCGATGTATTTCTGCACCGCCGCCTGCATCACCACATGGTCGGCCGGCGCCAGCGCCTGCGCATCGACGAAATAATCCGGCAGCGGCGCGTTGTCGCCCTTCAAGCGGCGGAACAGGCGATAGGCGTGGTCCGAAACCTCTTCCTCGCGCCGCGCGCCGTCCGGCATCAGCACGTTGCGCGTGTATTTGAAGCTGAACACCGGCTCGAGGCCGGACGAGACGTTGTCGGCGAAGATCGAGATCGTGCCCGTCGGTGCAACGGATGTTAGCAACGCGTTGCGGATGCCGTTGGCGGCGATGGCCGCGCGCACCTCGGCGTCGAGGCCCTGGACGTTCTCGCCGGCGAGATATTTTTCCTTGTCGAACAGCGGAAAGGCGCCTTTCTCGCGCGCGAGATCGGCCGAGGCGAGATAGGCCACGTGCTCGATCGCCCGCATCCACGCTTCGGTCGTCGCCACCGCCTTGGCCGAGCCATAGCGCAAGCCGCACAGGATCAGCGCGTCGGCAAGGCCGGTGACGCCGAGGCCGATGCGCCGCTTGGCCTTGGCCTCTTTCGTCTGCTGCTCCAAGGGAAACCGCGAGACATCGACGACGTTGTCCATCATCCGCACGGCCAGCGGCACGAGGCGGTTGAGTTCGTCCATGTCGAGCCGCGCCTTGTCGGTGAACGGCTCCTTGACCAGCGCCGCGAGATTGATCGAACCGAGCAGGCACGCGCCATACGGCGGCAGCGGCTGCTCGCCGCACGGATTGGTCGCGCTGATCGTCTCGGCGTAATAGAGGTTGTTGAGCCGGTTGATGCGGTCGATGAAGATCACGCCCGGCTCGGCGTAGGCATAGGTCGCGCGCATGATCTTGTCCCACAGGTCGCGCGCCTGCACCGTCTTGAAATGCGTGCCGCCGAAGGTGAGGTCCCACGGCGCATCTTCCTTCACCGCCAGCATGAAGGCGTCGGTGACCAAGACCGACAGGTTGAACATGCGCAGCCGTCCAGGCTCGCGCTTCGCCTCGATGAAGGCTTCGATGTCGGGATGGTCGCAGCGCATCGTCGCCATCATCGCGCCGCGGCGATAGCCGGCGCTCATGATGGTGCGACACATCGCATCCCACACGTCCATGAACGACAGCGGCCCCGACGCATCGGCGCCGACGCCTTTCACCGGCGCGCCCTTGGGCCGCAGCGTTGAGAAATCGTAGCCGATGCCGCCGCCCTGTTGCATGGTCAGCGCCGCTTCGCGCAGATGTGCGAAGATGCTGCCCATGTCGTCGTCGATCGCGCCCATGACGAAGCAGTTGAACAGCGTCACGTTGCGGCCGCTGCCGGCGCCGGCGACGACGCGGCCCGCCGGCAGGAACTTGAAATCGCTCAGCGCGTCGTAGAACCGCTCGGCCCAGACCGCAGGCTCGCGCTCGGCCGCGGCGAGGGCAGCGGCGACTCGCCGCCAGGTGTCCTCGATGGTGCGGTCGATCGCGCCGCCCTCCGGCGTCTTGAGGCGGTACTTCATGTCCCAGATCTGCTGCGAGATCGAGGCGACGGTGGGCATGGGCGGCGTTTCCTGAACTGACGAAAGCGCCGCGCCAACGGGGCGCGGCTGTGGCGATCACTATAGCGCCGTTCCCGCTTCGTTTTCCAGTTCCGACAAGCCGCGGCGCCTGTGGATTTCTGCAAATTGACAGGCATTTGGCGTCGGCTGAAGATCGGTGGATGAGGGGGAAGCCATGAAATCCACAATTCCGGTCGCTGCGCTCGCGGTGGCGTTGTTGCTCGCCGCGTCAGGTGGCGCGCGCGCGGCGGACGCGTCGCTAGCCGGCGCTTTCGATTGGACCGGCGTCTATGTCGGCGTCAACGCCGGTGCGGCTTACGCGCACGAACGCTGGAATTTTTCGCAGATCGGCACCGACGCCAATTCGAATGTCTGGAGCGGCGTCGCCGGCGGCACGCTCGGCTGGAATTTTGTCCAGACCGGACCGTGGGTGTTCGGCGTCGAAGGTGATTACGACTGGGCCGATCTGCACAGCCATACGCCCTGTCCCAATCCG
>JBAVMB010000124.1:0-1506 GCA_049689615.1 Allostellaceae bacterium | reverse complement strand
ATCAGCGGCTTGCCCGGCCGCATCGCCACCGTCCAGAAATCGAGGCTCAGCCCGTTGGCGCCCAGGGCGCTGCGCACCAGATCGTGCTCGCCGACCGACGCGCCGCCGGTGGTCAGTAGCAGGTCGGCGCCGGTGGCGCCTTCGGCGATGGCGCGCAGCGCGTCGGCCTTGTCCGGCGCGATCGGCAGCTGCACCGGCACGCCGCCTTCGCTGCTCACGAACGCGGCGAGCGCGATGCCGTTCGAGCTGACGATCTGGTTGGCGCCGATCGGATCGCCGGGCAGGACAACCTCGTCGCCCGTCGGCAGGATCGCGACACGCGGCCGGCGATGCACCAGCAGCCACGGCCGGTTCATCGCCGCCGCCAAGCCGACGTCGCGCGCGGTCAGCCGTTTGCCGGCCTTGAGAATGATATCGCCGTCGCGGAAATCGAGGCCGGCCGGCCGGATGTAGTGGCCTGGCTTCGGCGCCTCCTTGATGATAACGGTATCGCCGTCGCGTTCGGTGTCCTCCTGGATGACGATGCAGTCGGCACCATCGGGCACCGGCGCGCCGGTGAAGATGCGCACCGTCTCGCCGGCTTTCAGCGCTTTGCCGTACGCCTGTCCGGCCGGCACGCTGCCGACGACTTTCAGCTCAGCCGGAACGGATGTGATGTCGGCGCTGCGCGCGGCATAACCATCCATCGCCGAAGCCGGGAAGGGCGGCTGCATCCGCTGCGCGGCGACATCCTCGGCGAGCACGCGGCCGGCGGCTTCGCTCACCGCGACTTGCTCGGCGCCGAGCGGCTCGATCAGCGCCAAGAGCCGGCGCTTGGCCTCGTCGACCGAAATCATTCCGGGCTTGGCGCCATCCATCATGGGGCTTGGAATTCGCCCGACTTGCCGCCCGATTTATGCACCAGCCGGATGTCGGACAGTTGCATGCCGCGGTCCACCGCCTTGAGCATGTCGTAGACCGTCAGCGCGGCGACGGCCACCGCGGTCAGCGCCTCCATTTCGACACCGGTGCGGCCCTTGAGCTTGCAGGTCGCGGTGATGTCGACGGCGTTAAGGGTCGCGTTGCAGCGCAGATCGACCGCCACCGATGACAGTTCGAGCGGATGGGTGAGCGGCACCAGGTCCGACGTACGCTTGGCGCCCATGATGCCGGCCAGCCGCGCCACCGCCAGAACGTCGCCCTTCTTCGCTTTCCCCTTACGCACCAGATCGAGCGTGGCGCGTTTCATCGTCACGCTACCCTTGGCGACGGCGACGCGCTCGGTCACGTCCTTGTCCGAGACGTCCACCATGCGCGCCGCGCCCTTCTTGTCGAAATGGGTGAGCTTGGGCTTACTCATGCGCGCGCTTCGGCAGGCGCGAACAGGCTGCGCGCCGCCTGCTCGACATCGGGCTGGCGCAGCAGCGATTCACCGATGAGGAACGCCTTGGCGCCGGCGCGCGCCAGCCGCGTCACGTCGGCCGGCTTGGATATTCCGCTTTCGCTCACCACCAGCCGGTCGCGCGG
>JBAVMB010000123.1:0-1650 GCA_049689615.1 Allostellaceae bacterium | reverse complement strand
GCGCCGGAATTGCGCTTCGTCGCAGCCCATCAGCACCGAGTCTTCGAGTGCATCCTGGGCGAGCTGTTGGATTTCCTTCAGGTTCTCATTGAGCACCTTGATCTTGTCGAGGCATGAAACCGGCTCGCCTTCGGGCGTCAGCCAGGTCGGCAGCATCAGCTTACTCATACGGCCTCACTATTCCGCTTGGCGTCACCCGGCTTTATTGCGGCAAAGCGCAAGCGCACGTAATCGACCGTCCAGCTTCCGTCGCGGAAAAGAATCGGGCGCGCGCGATCCTCGATCTCGGCCTTCATGGCCGCGCGCTCGGCCGACGGCACCAGCGCGAGGAAGCCTTCGGCGAAAGTCTCCAGCCAATCGCCGAGCGCGCCTGGCAGCGGCGTGGGCCGTGGGGTCAAGGTGATGGCCCGCACCACGAAGCCGCGTTTTTCGAGCCGCGCGCGATAGTCGTCGACGGTCGGGAAATACCACGGGATCGCCGGCCGGCCGTCGATGCCGCGGCGCGCCAGCGCCGCGAATACCGCGGCGAGGACCTGGGCGACATTACCGGCGCCACCGCATTCTGCGACGAAACGGCCGCCGGGCTTCAGCGCGCGCCAGACGCCATCGATCACCAAATCAGGCGCACGCATCCAATGCAGCGCAGCGTTCGAGAAGACCGCGTCGAATTCCGCCGCGAACGGCAGATTTCCGCCATCAACGATACGCGCGTCGAGACCGCGCGCCACTGCCGCCGCGACCTGCTCGGCGCTCTGATCGACGCCAATCACCGATGCGTGGGCTGCCAGCGACGCCGTCAGCGTTCCGTCGCCGCAACCGAGATCGAGAATGCATTCGCCGGCTTGCGGAGCTAGCAGCTCGACGACGCCAGTGCCAAGCGCCGGCACGAAGCTGGCATTGCGGCGGTAGCGCTCCGGATCCCAGCGCTGTTCGATTTCGGGCTTGCCTGGAACGACCCCCGCGCTGCGTGAGTCGCGGGCGATCATGGTTTCGGCGGGGTCGGCGGCTGGCCTTGCGGCGCAGCGGCGCCCTGTCCCTTGTTCTGATTCGCGCCGTAGATCGCCTGGCCGATGAGCGACTGGAGGTTCATTGCCGCCTGCGTATGCGTGATGCGGCCGCCCGGCGGAATCACCTTGTCTTCGTTGCCCGGTTCAATCGAGACGAAATTGTCGCCCAGTAGACCGGGCGATGCGATCACCGCCACCGAATCATTCGGCAATTTGATCCGCGGATCGATGCTGAGCGTGATGGTGGCGAGGAAGGTTTTCGGATCGAGCGACTGGGATTCGACCGTGCCGACCTTGATGCCGCTGATCTTGACGTCGCTTCCGTCGCGCAAGCCGTCGACGCGATCAAATTGCGCGGTGTATTGCGTGCCACCGGTCGCATTCACTTGCGTCGTCGTATAGGCGAAGAACAGGAAGACCGCGGCGACGACCAGGACGACCGCGCCCATGATGGTCTCGACGGCGTTGCGGTTCATGGCAATTGGGCTCCTTGCAAACTGCGCGGGACAAGCGATCGTTGCTGTCCGAATCCCTCCGCAGCTTGGAGAATCATAATTCCGGCGTCCAGGGCTCGTAATCGCCGGTGGCGCGGGCGCGCGGCCCGCCTTTGAGTACCGAACCAGCTGGACGGTAGGCACCCGGC
>JBAVMB010000122.1:0-5307 GCA_049689615.1 Allostellaceae bacterium | reverse complement strand
GGGTGCGGTGATCGGGCGCTTCTCGGCCAGCGCCGCCGCGTCGAGCGCCGCCACCGCCGCGCGCGCAGCGGCGAATGAACGCTCGATCCGCGCAACGAGATAGGCGATCACGTCGGCGGCGACCATCACCTGCCGATCGGCGAAGAGTTTTACCAGCACCGCACCCAACAAAGCATCGTCCGGCGGATTGAGCGCCACCGCCGGCGCCGCCAGCAGCCGCGACCGCAGATCGGCCAACGCGATTGGCCACCGCGCTGGCGGCTCGGAAGCGACGATCAGCAAGTGTCCGCGCCGCTCGGCAACCAGATTGTGCAGATGAAGCAGCGCCTGCTCGGACGCGTGCGCGGCGTCATCGACGACGACGGCGCGCGCGCCGCCGATAAGATCGGGAACGGCCGCGACGTTGAGCGCGGCCGGGTCGATGAAGGCCGTACCGGCGCCGGTGGCGCGCACGCGGGCGGCGAAGACATGCGCCAGATGCGTCTTGCCCGAGCCCGGCGAACCGTAAAGCGCCAACGCCGGCCGCGGCCAATCCGGCCAGCGCTCGAGCCATTTCACCGCAGCTTCATTGGAAGCGGCGACCAGGAAATCTTCCCGGCCGAGCGCCGGCAGATGACCGAGATCGAGCGGCAGCTGCGCCACGCTACACCCGCTTGCGCGGCGCGGCCGGGCGTGAATCGTAGAACGGGCTTTGCAGATAGCGGCTCATGCCGAAGCGCACGAGCACGCCGACCACTGCCGCCGCCGGCAGCGCCAGCAGCACGCCGAGGAAGCCGAACAGCTTGCCGAAGGCGAGCAGCGCGAAAATCACCCACAGCGGATGCAGGTTGACGCGGTCGCCCACCAGCTTGGGCGACAGGAAATTGGCCTCGACGCCCTGCCCGATTGCGAAGATCACCAAAACGCTGCCGGCCGCCGCCCAGGTTGGGGTCTGCACAAGCGTCAGGCCCATCGCCAGCACGAAGCCGATGGCGCTGCCGATGATTGGAATGAACGACAGAATGCCGATGAGCAGGCCGATGACGATGGCGAAATTGGTACCGACGACCGTGAGCGTGACCGCGTACCAGACCGCGAGGATGAAACCGACGAGGATCTGGCCGCGGATGAATCCCGCCAGCGTTTGATTCACCATCGCCGCCTGCTCGCGCACGGTGGCGACATGCTGGCGCGGAATCCAGTTTTCGACATGCGCGACGAAACCGTGCCAGTCGCGCATCAGGTAGAACGCCACCAGCGGCGTGATGAACACGAGCGACAACAGGTTGGCGAGTGCGACGCCGCTACCGAGAACATCCTTGACCACAGTCGCCGCCCAACCGAGCACGGCCGAGGACCAGTCGCCGATCATACCACGCAGTTTGTCGACATCCGCCGGCGACAGCCGCTCTTGTGCAACTTGCAACAGCTGCTGGATCGCGTGGCGGCCCTGATCCATCGCCGTCGGCGCGATGCGCGCAAGCTCGCTCACCTGCACTTCGACCAGCGGCGCCAGCATCAGAACGATGAGCGCGATCACCAGCAGGAACACCAGGAGCACCGCGAGCGCCGCGAGATTGCGCGACAGGCGCCAGCTCTCGAGCCGATCGACGAGCGGCGCCAAGAAATAGGCGATGCCGAAACCGGCGACGAATGGTACCAGCACCGATCCCAGGCGGTTGATCGCATAGAGCAGCACGACGAGGACAGCGGCCCAAAACAGCGCGACCGCGCGCGGCGGGGGGTTCATGTCACGCCTCTTCCGCGTCGGCAAAACCGCGCATCCAGCGCACCAGATAGATCGCGCCAGACAGCACGGTGGTCGCCGCGACCGCGTCGATCAGGATCGCGGTCAGGTTGCGGTCGGCGATGCCGAGCCCGAGATGGGCGAGCACCCAGGCGACTAGCACAATCTGCAGTGCGGTGTTCAATTTGCTGACCATCAGCGGCCGCGGGTTGTATGGTTCGGCCGCGAACTGCGTCAAAATGAATCCGCCGATGATCAGCACGTCGCGGAATACGACCAGGATCACCAACCAGTTCGGCAGATATTTGGCGAGCCCGAGCGTGACCACCATGCTGACGATAAGCGCCTTGTCGGCGATCGGATCGAGCAGCGCGCCGAGCTCGGAGCGGCTATTGAAGCGTTTGGCAACGAAGCCGTCGACCGCATCCGACGCGCCCGCCGCGAGGAAAAGCCAGAAGGCCTGGGCCAAGTGACCGTTGAGAATGAACCAGATACCAACCGGTGCCGACAGCAGGCGCGCAAGCGATATGTAGTTCGGCAGGTTCATCGCACGTCGCTTCTCAATGCGGCGCACCGGCGCCGTGCGCCGCGAGGACGTAATTCGGCGCGTCGCCATTGAGATCAAGATTGTTTTGTGCCAGCGCCATGCGCAACTGCGCCAGATCGCCGACATAGTGGATGGTGATCTCCGCGTGCTGCCGATCAATGGACGTCAGGTCCGTCTTCTGCACCGCCGGGATCGTGCCGAGCCGCCGGTTCATCGCAATCCAGTCCTGCAGCCCGGTGATCGGCACCGACGCCATGAGGGTTGCGACCTGCGAGACATCGAGAATGTTCGCCGCCTTCCACGCATCTTCCATCTGCGCAACCGTGCCGGCGGCGGCACGCGCCAGAAGCGCGCCTTCGTCCTCGCCTGAGCCGAGTCTATAGGACTGGGTCCAGGATTGCGGCGCGGCGCCGGAGCCGGGCGAAAACCGTGTCGAGGAGACCGCCACGGTTTCGTTCGCGGCGCCGCTGTTCGCCACGGTGGCGTGCGTCACCAACACATCGGCGCCGTCATAGCGTTGCGAAATCGCGGCCAGCGCACCGCTGTCGCCAGCGAGCGCGGTTTTGGCATCGATCGCTGCAATATCCTCGGCGCCGCCGAACGGCATCACCAGCGGTACCAGGCCGGCCGGCGCATTGCGGACGTTCCACGCCGCCCGCCATGGATTGGGATCTTCCCACAGGGCCGTGGTGCCACCGCTGTCGTACACCGGCAAAACCACGAGCGGCTTCGACGGCGTCTCGGCAAACGGCACGCCGGCGGCGCGCAACAGCTGGCGCACCGCGTCGGGCCGGAAATGGAACGTGTAATTGGCCAGATAACGCACCGACGAATGGCGCTCGTTGGCAACTTCGAATCCCTGGATGAGATCGTTGAGCGTGGCATCGTTGGCCGGCGGTAGACGGCTCGCGTCCGACGCTCGCGTCAACCGCGTCAGCAGGACGGTATAGGCTTGGTGCTCACCTTGCAGCCGCGCTGCGTCGCGCGCCGCATCGGCGGATGCCGCCGTGGCGTCGACCGGCACATTGGCCACGGTATAGACATCAGCCGACAGCGCGGTTTGGGCGTGGACCGACGCGGCCGCGAACGCAAGACAAATCGCCGCCAATGCCGCTCGCCAGTGCCGCTTCGCCGTCCGCACCGTCACCTTTACACCTTTGCCAGAGCCGTCGGTCATAGCCCAGAACCGGGCGGCACGCCAGTGAGCGTAGGCCCATGGCGGCGGTTGTGCCGCCACTGCTACAGTCGCAACCGCGCGGACGCGCGGTGAGCGGGGAGGCAACGGTGGCAGCGGGCGCATCACAAGACGCCGCGCCAGTCATTCGGCTGGATCACGTCAGCAAATGGTTCTTCAAGGTTGGCGCGCGCATCGCCGCCCTCGACGACATCAACGTCGATATACCGGCCGGCGCCTTCATCACGTTGGTTGGACCTTCGGGCTGCGGCAAATCCACGCTGTTCAACTGCATCGCCGGTTTTATCGCGCCCGAACGCGGCGCAGTGATCTATCGCGGCCAGCCGGTCGCCGGACCCAATATCGGCATCGGCTATATGACGCAAAAAGACACGCTGCTGCCGTGGCGCTCGGTGCTGGCGAACGTCATGCTGCCGCTCAACTTGCGGCGACTGACGGCAGCGGAGGCGCGCGAGCGCGCAACCGCAGCCATCACCCGCGTCGGCCTCAACGGCTTTGCCGGACACATGCCCGCCGAACTGTCGGGCGGCATGCAGAAGCGCGCCGCGTTGGCGCGGATGCTCGCCTACAATCCCGACACGCTGCTGATGGACGAGCCCTTCGGCAATGTCGACGTGCAGCTCAAACTGCAACTGCAGCGCGAGCTTCTGACACTGTGGGAGGCCGAGCGCAAGACGGTGGTGTTCGTCACGCATGACCTCGAAGAGGCAATTGCGCTCAGCGACCGCGTCATCGTGCTGTCGCGGCGGCCCGGCCGGGTCAAAGCCGATATCCGGGTGGAATTACCGCGGCCGCGCGATCCGATTCAGATCCGCTTCGAGCGCACATTTCAGGACATTCACAAGCAGCTCTGGTCGCTATGCGACGTCGCGACCGATGAGGAGGACGATCATGGCTAAGGTCGAGACGATGGACGATGTCGTCGATCCGGCAATCGGCGCAGCGCGCCGCGAACGGCTCATCGTGTTTTGGGGACGTATCGGCGTCACGCTTGGTCTGCTAGTCGCCTGGCAAGCTTCGGGCGCACACATCGACCAGCTCATCTTCAGCACGCCGATCGAGATCGCCAAACGCCTGGGCGAATGGGTCGGTGACGGCACGCTGTGGCAAAACCTCTTGGTGACCGCGGAAGAGATCGTTCTCGGCTATGCGCTTGGCGCCGCCGCCGGCGTTGGTTTGGGATTGCTACTCGGCAGCTTCCCGCTGGTGGCGCGCATTTTCGATCCGATCCTGATGGCGGTGTATGGCGTTCCCAAGATCGCATTCGGCCCGTTGTTCATCGTCTGGTTCGGCATCAACCTGACGCCGAAAGTGGTGATCACCGCCCTGATGGTGTTCTTCTTCGTCTTCCTGTCGACCTATGAAGGCGCGCGCAACGTCGACCGCGATCTCATTCGCGTGGTGAAGCTGATGGGCGCGAGCCGGTGGCAAGAGCGCAGCCTGGTGGTGATCCCGGGCGCCCTGCCCGCGATCATGCTCGGCCTCAAGCTGGCGATCCCCGAGGCGCTAGTCGGCGCCATCGTCGGCGAGCTGATTGTCTCAAGTCGCGGCGTCGGCTACCTCGTCCAATTTTCTGCATCGCAGCTCGACAGCGCCGGTGTTTTCGCCGGCCTGTTCATTCTCATGGTGCTTGCATTGGTATTCAACTCGGCGGTCAACTACGCCACTGGTCGTACGGGGAGGAAACACGCATGAAGTTCGCAACCGTCGCCGCGGCGGCGTTGGCCGTTGCGATTGCCGGCGTCGCGCCGGCGCGCGCGGCCGACAAGGTCGTCATCGCCCAAACCAGCATCTCGCTCGGGCTTTCGATCGTCGAGATCGCGATCGACGAAGGCTTCT
>JBAVMB010000121.1:0-9407 GCA_049689615.1 Allostellaceae bacterium | reverse complement strand
GGTATAGACGCTGCGTAGCTCAGCACGGATGCGATTGATCTCGGAGATGATGTCGACCCAGATCGCGGCGGCACCGGCATCGCCGCTGTCCATCAGCGAGGCGGCGCGGAACCCGGCCTTGATCGTCGCGCCGGTGCCATGGCGGCGGATCATCAGCAGGGCGGCCTCACGCAATTCCGAATGACGCAACATCGCGAGCAAGCATCCGAGACAGTGGTCAGCGGGCGCGAAACCCGCGGTGTTTTTATAACAGCGAGACGTGAATAGGGTATTTACGCGGTAACCTTGCCAAGGTGCGCGCCCCTGCCGCGCACTTCTTGCGTGCCGTTAACCAATCTCAATTCGGACGGTCACCTGCGCGAATGGTAGGTGCCGCTACTCATCGCCCATCTTGAGCGCGGCGATGAAGGCGGATTGCGGAATTTCGACTTTGCCGAACTGGCGCATCCGCTTCTTGCCCTCTTTCTGCTTCTCCAAGAGCTTGCGTTTACGCGTCACGTCGCCGCCATAGCACTTGGCGAGCACGTCCTTGCGCAGCGCCTTCACTGTCTCGCGCGCGATGATGCGGCCGCCGATTGCCGCCTGGATCGGAATCTGGAACAGCTGGCGCGGGATCAGCTCTTTGAGGCGTTCGCACAGCGCCCGGCCGCGACGATCGGCTTGGCTACGATGGACGATGATGGCGAGCGCGTCGACCGGCTCGCTGTTGACCAGGATATTCATCAGCACCAGTTCGCCCACTTCGTAGCCGGCGATCTGGTAATCGAAGCTGGCGTAGCCGCGCGACACCGATTTCAGGCGATCGTAGAAATCGAACACCACCTCGTTGAGCGGCAGGCGGTAGACCACCATCGCGCGATTGCCGGCATAAGTCAGGTTCTGTTGGACGCCGCGGCGTTCCTCACACAACGCGAGGACGCTGCCGAGATAGGCATCGGGCACCAGGATGGTCGCCTGGATCCACGGCTCCTCGATGTGATCGATGCGCACCGGATCGGGCATGTCGACCGGATTGTGCAGCGAGATCGTTTCGCCGTTGGTGAGGTGCACATGGTAGACGACCGACGGCGCGGTGGCGATCAGCTCGAGGCCGAACTCGCGCTCGAGTCGCTCTTCGATGATTTCAAGATGCAGCAGGCCGAGGAAGCCGCAGCGGAAGCCGAAGCCGAGCGCCGCCGACGTCTCGGGCTCGTACTCGAAGCTCGAATCGTTGAGCCGCAACTTGGCCAAACTATCGCGGAGCCGGTCGTAATCGGCAGCATCGACTGGGAACAGGCCGCAGAACACCACGGGCTGCAACGGCTTGAAGCCAGGCAGCGGCTCGGCAGCCGGACGGCGGTCCTCGGTGATGGTGTCGCCGACGCGACAATCCGCGACCTGCTTGATGCCGGCGGTGATGAAGCCGATCTCGCCGGGACCGAGTTCCGGCACCTGCACGCCCTTGGGCGTGAACACACCGACGCGTTCAACCACATAGGCCGCGCCGGTCGCCATGAAACGGACCTTGAGGCCCGGCTTGAGCGTGCCGTCCTTCACCCGCACCAGCGTGACGACGCCGAGATAGGAATCGTACCAGCTGTCGACCAGCAGCGCCTTGAGCGGCGCTTGCGCATCGCCTTTCGGCGGCGGCAGGCGCTCGACCAGCGCTTCGAGCACGGCGTCGATGTTGAGCCCAGTCTTGGCCGAGATTTCGATGGCGCCCGACGCATCCAGACCGATCACTTCTTCAATTTGCTGGCGCACGCGCTGCGGCTCGGCTGCCGGCAGGTCGACCTTGTTCAACACCGGTACGATCTCGTGCCCGGCGTCGATGGCTTGATAGACGTTCGCCAAAGTTTGCGCTTCGACGCCCTGGCTGGCATCGACCACCAACAGCGAACCCTCGCACGCCGCCAGCGAGCGGCTGACCTCGTAGGCGAAATCGACGTGGCCGGGCGTGTCCATCAGATTGAGCTCGTAGGCTTGGCCGTTCTTTGCCGTGTAAGTGAGCCGGACGGTTTGCGCCTTGATGGTGATGCCGCGCTCACGCTCGATGTCCATCGAGTCGAGCACTTGAGCCCGCATCTCGCGCGCCTCGAGACCGCCGCAACGTTCGATCAACCGGTCGGCCAGCGTCGACTTGCCGTGATCGATGTGGGCGATGATCGCAAAATTCCGGATATGCGCGAGATCGGTCATAGACCTATTTGCGTAACGAACCGCCGGTGGCTTTTTCGACGGCGGCAACCAGCTTGACCGAAAAACCTTCGATCTCGGCGTCGGTGAGCGTCGCTTCGGTCGGCTGCAAGGTCACGCTGATCGCCAGCGATTTCTTGCCTTCGGGCAGGCCCTTGCCTTGATAGAGGTCGAACAGCCGGACTTCCGACACCAGCTTGCGGTCGACGCCGCGCGCCGCGCGCAGCAGCGTTTCCGCCGGCACCGCAGCGTCGACGACGAACGCAAAGTCGCGGATCACCGGCTGGAACGGCGACAATTTGAGCAACGGCCGCGCCGTACCCTTGGCGCGCGGCTCGGGCACCGCGTCGAGAAACACCTCGAAGCCGGCAACCGATCCCTCAACCGCCATCGACCGCAGCACGCCAGGATGAATTTCGCCGAAGGTCGCCAGGACCTTCGGCCCCTGGCGCAGGGTTCCGGAGCGGCCAGGGTGATACCAAGCCGGCGCCGAGGCTTCGAGCTGCACCGCCTCGGCGGCGACGCCGGCAGCGGCTAGGGCGACGAGCGCGTCGGCCTTGGCATCGAACGCGTTCGCAGTCCGCGGCGATTCGTTCCACGATTTGCGCCGGACGGCACCGGCACGGACGCCGGTTGCGACCAAATCCTGGCCGTTTTCCGTGTCGTCACGATATTGCGGCCCGAGCTCGAACAATGCGACGTCGGCGAGACCGCGATCCGCATTGCGCCCCGCGGCGGCGAGCAGATTGGGCAGGATGGAGGGCCGCATCGCATCGAGATCGGCGCTGATCGGATTGAGCAGCATCAGGTTTGCCGCGCCGCCGCCGAACAGCGCTGCATCCTTGAGCGCCAAGAAAGAGAAGCTCACGGCTTCGACCAGGCCGTGAGCCGCCAGCGTGCGCCGGACCATGCCGACACGGCGTTGCGCCGGCGTCAGCGCCGGCGGCGGCACCGCGCCGTCGCGCGGCAGAGACACTGCCGGAATCGCATCGTAGCCGTGGATACGCAGGACTTCTTCGACCAGGCAGGCTTCGCCTTCGATATCGGCGCGCCATGACGGCGGCTCGACGTCGAAGTGGTCGCCGGTTTCGCGCACGACGCAGCCGAGCGCGTGCAAAATCCTGCGTTGCTCGCTGGCAGCGACCTCGACGCCGCCAAGGCTGCGCACACGATCCGGCCGGAAGCGGATGGTCCGGCGCCATTGCGGCACTGCGCCGGAGACGCCGACCTCCGAGGCCGTGCCGCCGCACAGTTCGAGAATGAGGCGCGTCGCGATTTCAAGTCCGGGCCCGACGAATTCGGGATCGAGCCCGCGCTCGAAGCGATAACGTGCATCGCTCTGCACGTTGAGCTTGCGGCCCGTCGCTGCCGTTCGCATCGGATCGAACAACGCCGCTTCGAGGAAGACACTGGTGGTAATTTCGGTGCAGCCACTGGCGGCGCCGCCGATGACGCCGCCCAGGCTGAGGACGCCGCTGCCGTCGGCGATCACCGTCATGTCCGGCTCGAGCGCATAGGTCTTGCCGTTGAGCGCCGCCAAGCTTTCGCCCAAACGCGCGCCACGCACCGCGAGATCGCCGCTAAGCTTGTCGGCGTCGAAGACGTGTAACGGCCGGCCGAGATCGAAGGTCAGGAAATTGGTGATGTCGACCAGCGCCGAGATCGGCCGCAGGCCGATCGAGCTCAACCGCTCCTGCAGCCAAGCCGGGCTCGGCCCGTTCTTGAGGCTGCGCACGACGCGGCCGAGAAACAGCGGACAGGCCCTATCGTCGGGACCGGCGAGATGAACGGCGATCGGGCACGGAAACGTTCCCGAAACCGGCGCGGCATCGAGTGGCGCGAGCTTGCCCATGCCGGCCGCCGCCAAGTCGCGCGCCAAGCCGCGCACGCTCAAGCAATCGGCGCGATTGGGCGTGACCTTCACGTCAAGCACCGGATCGTCAAGCCCCGCTGCCTTGACGAAGCTCTCGCCGGGGCGCGCACCTTCAGGCAGTTCGATGATGCCGGCGTGGTCGTCGGACAGCATGAGCTCATAGCCCGAGCACAGCATGCCATTCGACATGACGCCGCGAATCTTGCTCGCCTTGAGCGCTTGGCCGGAACGCGGAATCACCGCGCCCGTCGGCGCGAACACGCCGAGCATGCCAGCATGCGCATTGGGCGCGCCGCACACCACCTCGACCTTGGCCTGGCCCGTATCAACCAGGCAGAGCTTCAGCTTGTCCGCATCAGGATGCGGCTTCGCCTCCAGCACACGCGCGACGACGAACGGCGCCAAAGGCTTGCTGCGGTCGACGACACTTTCAACCTCGAGGCCGAGCATCACCAGCTTGCCGACGATCGCGTCGAGCGCAGCATTGGTTTCGAGATGCGCTTTGAGCCAGGCGAGCGTCGTCTTCATCGCGCCAGGCCTCCGGCGAGCGTCGGCACGTCCAAAGGCACGAAACCGTAGTGCCGAAGCCAGCGCAGGTCGCTGTCGTAGAAGGTGCGTAGATCGGGGATGCCGTATTTCAGCATCGCAATGCGCTCGATCCCCATGCCGAAGGCGAAGCCCTGGTACTCGTTGGGATCGATGTTGCAATTGCGCAGCACCTTGGGATGGACCATGCCGCAGCCCAAGATCTCGAGCCAATCGGCGCCGGCGCCAATTTTGAGGCCGCCGCCTTCGCGCGAGCAGCCGATATCAACCTCGGCCGAAGGTTCGGTGAATGGGAAATAGCTCGGCCGGAAGCGCACCGGCAGGTCGGTCATGCCGAAGTAGGCGCGGCAGAAATCGATCAGGCAGCCCTTGAGATGGCCCATGTGGGTCGCGCGATCGATAATCAGGCCTTCGACCTGATGGAACATCGGCGAATGCGTCGCGTCGTGATCCGAGCGGAAGGTGCGGCCGGGCACGATGATGCGGATCGGCGGCTTCTGTTTCAGCATGGTGCGGATCTGCACCGGCGACGTGTGGGTGCGCAGCACCTTGCGGCTACCGTCCGCCGCGGCCGCCGCCAGATAGAACGTGTCTTGCTCCTGCCGCGCCGGATGCTCGGGTGGAATGTTGAGCGCGGTGAAATTGTGGAAATCGTCCTCGATGTGCGGTCCTTCGGCGACGACGAAACCCATCGCGCCGAAGATCGCGACGATCTCGTCGGTGGTCTGGCTCACCGGATGAATGCGGCCAGCAGGCGTTGACTCGACCGGCAGCGTCACGTCGACGCGTTCCTGCGCCAGCCGCGCGTTGAGCGCCGCGTCGTTCAGGCGCGCATGCGCTTCGGCGAGCGCCGCTTCGATGTCGTCCTTGATCTGGTTGAGCGCCGCGCCGCGCGCCTTGCGTGCATCGGGTGCAAGCGTGCCGAGCTCTTTCATCAGGCCGGTGAGCCGGCCCTTGCGGCCGAGTGCACCGACGCGGACCTGCTCCAACCCCTCGAGGCTGGTTGCGCCTTTCACTAAGCGCAAAAGCTCGTCGCGGATGTGGTCGAGGCTTTCCATCGCCGCGTACATGCTCCTCAGGCAGAAGGCATCGGCCGGCCCGCGCTCGCTGTCGGGACGATCCAGTTCGGCATATTACGCAGAGCCCGGCGTGGCAGCCTAGGCTTTGGGCAGGGCGTCGCGCGCCTGAGCAACGATGGCCTTGAACGCCGCCGGCTCGCGCATGGCGATGTCGGCCAGCATCTTGCGGTCGAGCGTAACGCCGGCGAGCCGCAAGCCGTTCATGAACTGCGAATAGGTGAGGCCTTCCTCGCGCGCGCCGGCGTTGATGCGCTGGATCCACAGGGCGCGGAAGTTGCGCTTTTTCGCCCGGCGATCGCGGTAGGCGTAGCGTAGGCCCTTTTCGACCTTCTCGATCGCGATGCGGAACGACGATTTGGCGCGGCCGCGGTAGCCCTTGGCGAGGCCGAGCACTTTCTTGTGACGGGCGCGGCCGGTGACGCCGCGTTTGACGTGTGCCATGGCGCGCTCCTAGCCCCTCATATAAGGCATGTAGGTCATCACCAGCTTGGCGTCGCCCGGCTGGAGCGTGATCGTGCCCTTGGCGTTGCGCTTGCCGCGCTTCGACTTATTGATGAGGAGGTGGCGCTTGTGTGCGTTGGCCGCCTTGATCTTGCCCGAGGCGGTGCGGCCGAAGCGCTTTTTCGCCCCGGATTTGGTCTTGAGCTTGGGCATTTGATTGCCTTTCCGAAAAAGTTCGTTATGCAGAAAAAGGCGGTCAAGGCATGCCCGCAAGCCCGCCGCCCGGTTCGGCGCGGGTTATACCGTTCGAGCCCTGGAATGGCAAGCGGCCGGGACGCGCCGCGCCGACAAGCCCGGCGCCCCGGTTTGCGCCCTATTTGGGCGACATCACCATCGTCATCTGCCGGCCTTCGGTGCGCGGCGACTGCTCGATCTTGGCGACCTTGTCGAGCCCATCTTTGACCCGCATCAGCACGTTCATGCCGATCTCCTGGTGCGCCATTTCGCGGCCGCGGAAGCGCATGACGACTTTCACCTTGTCGCCTTCCTCGATGAATTTGAGCATCTGGCGCATCTTGACGTCGTAGTCGTGGTCGTCGATGCCCGGCCGGAGCTTGATCTCCTTGACGTCGATGACCTTCTGCTTCTTGCGCGCCTCGCTCTTGCGCTTCTGCTCCTCGTACTTGAACTTGCCGAAGTCAAGGATCTTGCAGACAGGCGGATTGGCTTGCGGTGCGACCTCGACCAGATCGAGGCCGGCTTCCTGTGCGCGGGTCAGGGCTTCGTGTCGGGTGACGACGCCCACCATGTTGCCACGTTCGTCGACGAGACGCAGACGCGCCGCGGCGATCTCGTCGTTGACGCGAGGACCATCATGCGTGGTCCCTCGATGCGCAACGGCGGGGGGTAGTCTAGGCGGTATGAAACACCTCCAACACGCTCCTTGCTTGCCTAAGAAGTGGGCGCCGTAGATGGTACGGCCGCCTCGCCGTTCAATCTAGCGATGGCTTCGCCAAGCGCAAGGATTTCCTGTTCTTTTCCGCCCAACCGGCGCAGCGCAACGCTTTGGGTTTCGGCCTCGCGGGCACCCACGACCAGTAGCAGTGGCACTTTCGCGAGACTGTGCTCGCGCACCTTCAGGTTGATCTTTTCGTTGCGCAGGTCCGCCGTCGCCCGCAGTCCGGCCTTGGTTAAGGCGTCAAGGACCATACCGGCATAGGCATCGGCGTCCGAGGTGATGGTCGCCACCACCGCTTGCACCGGCGCCAGCCAGAGTGGGAACCGGCCGGCATGCTGCTCGATCAGGATAGCGATGAAGCGTTCGAGCGAGCCCAGGATCGCGCGATGCAGCATCACGGGCCGGTGGCGCTGGCCATCCTCGCCGATGTAATTCGCGTCGAGACGCTCAGGCAGGACAAAATCCACCTGCAGCGTGCCGCACTGCCAGTCGCGACCGATCGCGTCGCGCAGCACGAATTCGAGCTTGGGCCCGTAGAATGCGCCTTCACCGGGATTGAGCGTGTAAGGCAGCTTCGCGGCCTCGACCGCAGTCTTGAGCGCGGCTTCGGCCCTGTCCCAAACAGCGTCTTCGCCGGCGCGCTTCGCCGGCCGGTCGGAAAATTTGACCGAGACATCCTCGAAGCCGAAGTCGCGATAGACCGAACGCAGCAGATCGCAGAAGGCGACGCTTTCGGACGTGATCTGATCCTCGGTGCAGAAAATATGTGCATCGTCCTGGGTGAAGGCGCGCACGCGCATGATACCGTGCAACGCGCCGGACGGTTCGTTGCGATGGCAGGCGCCGAATTCGGCCATGCGGAGCGGCAACTCGCGATAGGAATGCAGATGCTGGCGATAGATCTGCACGTGGCCTGGGCAGTTCATCGGCTTGATTGCGAGCACGCGCTTGACGCCGGTGTCCTTGTCGGCGTTCTCGACGGTGAACATGTGCTCGCTGAACTTTTCCCAGTGACCGGATTCTTCCCACAGCTTGCGGTCGATGAGCATCGGCGTGCGCACCTCGACATAGCCGGCGCGACCGAGCCGCATGCGGATGTAATTCTCGATAGTGCGATAGAGCGTCCAGCCCTTGGGGTGCCAGAAGACGCTGCCGGCCGCCTCTTCCTGCTGATGGAAGAGATCAAGCTCGCGTCCGAGCCGGCGGTGATCGCGCTTCTCTGCCTCTTCGAGCTGGAACAGGTACTGCTTGAGATCTTTTTCGTGCGCCCACGCGGTGCCGTAGACGCGCTGCAACTGCGCGTTGCGCGCGTCGCCGCGCCAATAGGCGCCGGCCACCTTGGTCAGCTTGAAGGCGTGGCCGAGCTTGCCGGTCGACGGTAGATGCGGTCCGGTACAGAGATCGATGAAATGGCCTTGACGATAAAGGCTGATCGCCTCGCGCGCCGGAATCTCGTGAATCCACTCCGCCTTGTACTTCTCGCCCTGGTCGGCGAAGAACTGGACCGCCTTGTCGCGCTCCCACTCTTCGCGCGTGATCGTCTCGTTGCGGTCGACGATCTCGTGCATGCGCTGCTCGATCTTCGTCAGATCGTCGGGCGTAAAGGGCGTATCGCGCGCGAAATCGTAATAGAAGCCGGTGTCAGTCGCCGGACCGAAAGTCACCTGGGTTTCGGGATAGAGCTCTTTCACCGCCTCGGCCATGACGTGCGCCGCGTCGTGACGGATGATCTCGAGCGCCGGCGGCGAATCGCGGGTCAGGATGGCGATCTTCGCATCGCGCTTGATCGGCGCTGCCAGATCCTTGGGCGTGCCGTCGACGGCGATGGCGAGCGCCGCCTTCGCAAGGCCTGGACCGATCGCCTTGGCGATGTCGGCGCCAGTGGCGCCGCGCGGAAAGCTGCGCGCCGCGCCGTCGGGCAGCGTGACCGTGATCGAATCGGCGGCTTTGGCGTCTGGCATGGGCGCCGGTTTATCGCAAGGGAAGCGTCGCGGCAACCGCCTCTACCGCCAGGTCGCCAAGGTCGTCGCGCCGGAGAATGGTGACGCGCGTGCCGCGCGGCGCCGTCAAAGCAGGATCGGACGCAGCGGAGTAAAGCACGGTCGCCGGCGCGCCGCCGGCGACAATCAGGTGCATCGGGCCGGTGTCGTTGCCGATGGCGTAGAAACAGGCCCGGCCGAGCGCCACGAGATCGCCGAAACCGGTGCGGCCGATAAGGTTGTGAGCCGCCGGGCAGTCGCGCGCGATCTCGGCGCCGGCGGCGATGTCATCCGATCCGCCGACCAGCACCGGGGTCAGGCCGATATTGGTCAGGAACGACGCCAAGCGCATGAAA
>JBAVMB010000120.1:0-5341 GCA_049689615.1 Allostellaceae bacterium | reverse complement strand
ACTTGCTCGAGCTGGCCCTGGTCCACCTTGACCAGCCACAGCTTCGGGTCCTGCACCACCTTGAGATCGATGTTCTCGCCGATCAGGCGGCGCAGCAGGTTCGACAGATCGGCGAGCGCGTCGCTGACCGCGAGGACGCGCGGCTGCAATGCCTGCTGGCGCGAAAAGGCGAGCAGCTGGCGCACGAGATTGGCAGCGCGGTTGGCATTCTGCTTGATCTGCATGACGTCGCCATACGACGCCTCGCCCGGCCGGAAGCGCAGCAGCAGCAGATCGCAGAAGCCGATCATCGCCGTCAGCAGGTTATTGAAGTCGTGCGCGACGCCGCCGGCGAGCTGGCCGACCGCCTGCATCTTCTGCGATTGGGCGAATTGCGCCTGCAGGCTCTTCTGCTCGGTCTGGTCGATGAAGTGCAGGATGAATCCGCCGCCGGCAGCGGTTTCGGCGGTTTCGTCGCCCAGGCGGCTGATGAAGATCTGCGCCGATTTGTTGCCGGTGCAAGCGAGCCGGACTTCGACCGGATCGGGCGCAATGCGACCCTCACTCGCGGCGCGCAGCTGGCCGAAGGCGGCATCCTGGTCCTCGGGCTTGAGGAATTCGAGGAGCGGCCGCCCGATGACGCCGATCGGCTCGATCCCGACCAGCGAGCACAGCGCGTCGTTGGCCTCGGCGATGCGGCCGTCGCCGTCCATCAGCGCGATGCCAACCGGCGCGTTGGCGAAGAAGCGCCGGAAGCGTTGCCGCGAAACGCGCAACTGCTCTTCCCATTGGCGCTCGGGCGTCAGGTCGCGCACAACGGATCGCGTACGCAGATTGTCGCCAGTGCGCACGACGCTCTGGCTGATGAGCGCGTGGATGCGGTGTCCGTCGGCGCTCTTGAGCACGACTTCGCCGCGCGTCTCGCCGCCTTCGAACGGCGCGTAAGGCGGCGCGCCCGAAGGCGGCTTCTCGTCGAGGAAATCACCCAGCTTGTCGCCGCTGTCGACCAGCTCCTGCGCGCCGCGGCCGAGCCACTGCGCCAGCGCTTCGTTGACGAAGAGGAACCGGCCGACCTGGTCGACGGAGTAAAAGCCGATCGGCGCATTGTCGAGGAAGTCGGCGAGCTTCATGCGCTCGTCGCGCAGCATCTGCTCCATGGCGTGGCGCGCCGTTACGTCCTGGAAGCTCCACAACGTGTAACCTTGGCTGGCAGCGAGCGGCGCAACGATCAGGTTGAACCACTGCGTATCGCCTGCGCCGTTGGCGACGGCAAGCACGCCAAGCGCGTGGCCGGCACGCAGCGCGTCATGCTTCAGGCGCACGAGATCGACACCGCCGGCACGCGCAGCCAGCGCCGTGAGCGGCGCGCCCTGCAGGCCGGGAAAGAAACGGCGGAAGGCGCCGTTGGCATAGACCATCGTATCGTCGGGCGACAAAACCAGATGGGCGCCCGGCGTCGATTCGATTGCCTGACTCATCAGATCGATGCGGCGCGACAGCAGCCGGTGCATCTGCTTGGCGACGACGCTGGCAACGCCGGCGCCAAGCGCGAACGTCGCCGCCAGCACCGCCGCCGCACGCAGCGCGACTTCATTACCGATCTGGAAAACCAGCAGCACCGTGAGCGCGATGGCGGTGACAGAGAACACCACCGACAGCGCGCCGAGCGTGCGCATCCAGGCGACGACACCGCCAGCCACCGCATCGTCGGGCAGCACCGAAGCCGCCGTCGAGACCGGGCCGGTCCCAACGCCGGACGCTGCATCCCCCTCGTATCGCAGCTCCATCAGCCTCGCAGCCTAGCACACGGTCCACCGCAGGATCGGGCGGCAGGCGCAGCCTTGGCGCCTTCCCTCTGCACCCGAATCGCGGTGCGCGGCGACCATCGCCGTAGCATGGTTAACGAGAACTTAAAAGGCCGCGCTTGCCGCGCTGCGGATTTACGGGCGGCGAATCCGGCGACGCGCGCAGCGTCAGTCGTCGCGGTGCGTGCGTTCCATGCGCTCGTGGCGTTCCTGTGCCTCGAGCGACAACGTCGCAATCGGCCGCGCTTCGAGTCGACGGATACCGATCGGCTCGGCAGTCTCCTCGCAATAGCCGTAGCTGCCGTCCTCGATACGCATCAGCGCGGCATCGATCTTTGAAATCAGCTTGCGCTCGCGGTCGCGCGTCCTGAGCTCGGTATAGCGATCGGTCTCAAGCGTGGCGCGATCGGAGATGTCGGCCTCGGCCAAACTCTCTTCCTTGAGTTGCTGCAGCGTCGCATTTGACTCCGCCAACAACTCCGCTCGCCAACGCAGCAGCTTCTGGCGGAAGTATTCGCGCTGGGCGGGATTCATGAACTCTTCGTCTTCCGAGGGACGATAGTCGGGAGGAAGAACCATTGGCCGCATTACCAAAACCTCGCAGACCCCCACGGGACCGACTAAAGCGGCGCGGAGTATATGAATCGCAGGGCTTGCGGGCAAGCACCGCAACACATTGATTCAACAGTCAATTTTCGATGTCACCGGCAACTATCGCCGGTGCGGCATGGCCAAATCACGCCTGGGTAGGCGGAGCGATGGCAGTAAGCGGAAGCGCCGCAGCAGCTTCTTCTTCGTGCTGAATCAGCAGCTTCGCGGTCTTCAACGCACGATAGAATTGGTCCTCGGCGAGCAGGCGGCGAATCTCGCCAAGCAGGCTGCGTGATTCGGGACGCGCTTTTTCGTACTCCGCAAGCTGCCGGTCGATGCTGGCCAAAAACATCTCAGCCCTGCCGGTGAACAGATATTGGCACTGGATGGCGAAATAGATTCGCCGCGCCGGCGTCGTCGCTTTCTCTTCGGGCAGTACATCCCTCTCGCGCAGCAAGGCGGCGTTGGTGTGGATAAGTATCTTCGCCATCGGACCGGAATTCTCGATCACGACGCCGTTGAGAATCAGTTTTTCGCGCGGCTTCAGGTTGATGGTCAGCGGCATTCTACGGCCTGACTTTTTGTGGCGCTGTTGTTCGGTGCCCCGCTGCCCGTTCTAGGGCTCAAGCTTTAGCATTGCGTTAAGCCGGGACTCGCGCTGAAACCCCTGACAGACTGAATTTTACCTTAATTGTCCAAGCGCTTAGAGCCTGCCCGGTCGCCGCGGTTTTAGGGCTTTTTTAAACCGGGAGCCCTAAGTTTGGCGTCATGCAGACCCGATTTTCCAATCCAGTCAGCGCCGCAGCGCGCACCAATGCCGCGCCCACGGCGCGCCCGGCCGAGACCGAGAACGAAGCCGATTGGCTCGTCGATATCGGACCGGTGTTATCGCTCGACAGCTTGCCGCCATCCCAGACCAAGCGCTGGGTCATTCGCCGCAAGGCGGTGGTCGTCGCCGCGGTGCGGGCCGGCGTCATCAGCCTCGAAGAGGCCTGCAAGCGCTATACGTTGTCGATCGAGGAGTTCCTCGCCTGGCAGCGTCTGGTCGATAGCCACGGCCTGCCCGGCCTGCGCGTGACGCGGCTGCAGGATTACCGCAGCCTCGGCGCTGGACCGGCAAATGCCGCTGCCAACGCACCGAGCGCCGTCGTTCCGGCCAACCGGCCGCCGGCGCGCCGGCTGCCGTAACTTAAGCCGTCTTTCATCGCCATCGCTCTATGCTCGCCGCGGGCACCACGCCCGCGCGAGCTCTGAGTCATGACCCCTCCGTCCTACATCCCTGGCACCGCTGATCGCCGACCGGCGGCCGCGCTGGTGTCCGAGGATGCGGCGCTCGAACTCGCACTCGCCGCGCACGGCATTCCGACGCCGCAAATCCGCAAGCTGGTGCGCCTCGCCGCGGCGCAAGCCGACGACGGCGATCGTGAAACCGCGCTCGCCCGTGCCCTCGCCCAACTTTATCTGTTTAATCCGCTCGGCGACGCCACCGGCCGATTCTTCTTCGTCGGCGCGCCCGGCGTCGGCAAAACCCTGACGATCGCCAAGCTCGCGGCGCATGCCCAGGCGCACGGCCGCGCTGTGCGCCTCGTTACTTGCGACGGCACCCGCCGCGCCAGCATCGAGCAGCTGCGGCACTTCGCGACGACGCTCGGTGTCATGCTCGAGATCGCCGCGGACGCAACAACGCTCGCCACGTTGGGCCGCAGTGCCACCGCGACGATGCTGATCGATAGCGGCGGCATCAATCCCTATAGCGCGTCCGAACGCGGCGCGCTCGAAGCGCTAGTGCATGCCGCGCAAGCCGAACCGGTGCTGGTGCTCGCCGCCGGCGGCGATCCCGCCGACACGGTCGAAACTGCGCATGTCTTCCGCGATCTTGGGTGCCAGCGGTTTGTCATAACGCGGCTCGACATCGTCCGGCGGCTCGGCAGTGTCATGGCGGTGCCCGAAGCGCTCGGCATCGCCTTCGCCGAAGGGCTGAGCGCCACGGCGCGCGGCCAGGGCGTCGAGACGTTCACCGCCGCCAGCCTGGCGGCGCGCCTGTTGCACGCGTGTTAGTCAGCGCGCCAGCCACGCAAAGGCCGGGACAAACCCGGCCGTCTCAGACACGATCGATGGCGACGAACGCGCTCAGCCGGCGCGGCGGCGATGTTGTTCGGCGCGAGCCGACGCCGCGATTTCGGTGCGGCGCACGCCTTCATAAGCCTCGTTGAGTTCGTTGCGTGCCTGGCGGATCTTGACGTCAGCCTCGCCGAGCGACTGAACGATGCACGCGCGGCGCTCGGCCATGGCGGCGATGTGATGCGGCGCGCTGCCGGCGGCTTCGGCCGCCTTTTGCTCGACGTCGAGCTTGGCCTGTTGCTGATGCAGCGTCTGCACCAACCGCTCGAGTCCGGCGATCGCCTGGCGACGCTCTTCGAGCTGCCGGCGATAGCCCGCACGGATATGGTCGTTGGCTTTCATGCCCTCGTCCCTATGCCGGCACGCGGGCAACGCCCACAGCGCCCGAAGCGTGTTTGCTTAATTCCTTTGCCAACGGGTCACAGTCCTTTCGTCCGAATATGGCGCCGTCTGGCTCATCGGACCGCTACCAAACCATCATCCCACGCGGCGCTTAATTGCCGGTTAAATCAGGATAATTCTGCGTTTGCGAGTCGCCTGCTGTGACGAAGTTGTGGCCAACCGGTCCCATTTCGATCACAAGTGTGGACCGAGGGTAAATTATGGCTCCGGGATGTCTAAAATTAACTGATTTTTTACGCGGGTCGGTAAGGATGATTAAAGTTACCATTCTCCAAATATTCGCCATGTCGGGGGTTCGTCATGCGAGTGCTTCTGATCGAGGATGATTCGGCCACTGCTGCCAGCATCGACATGATGCTGAAGAGCGAGGGCTTCATTTGCGATACCACCGACCTCGGCGAGGACGGGCTCGAGATCGGCAAGCTTTACGATTACGACATCAT
>JBAVMB010000119.1:0-5191 GCA_049689615.1 Allostellaceae bacterium | reverse complement strand
GGCAACGGGCCGAAGACGACGGTCTTGGGCACCTTGTAGCCAGCCATGTTGGCGCGGCAAAAGGCGATGATGTCGTCGGCGCTCGCTTGGACGTCGCTCTTGAGGGTCACGAAGGCGCACGGCGTTTCGCCCCATGTACCGTCCGGCCGTGCCACCACCGCCGCCTCCATGACCGCCGGATGGCGATAGAGCACGCTTTCAACTTCGATGGTCGAGATGTTCTCGCCGCCGGAGATGATGATGTCCTTCGAGCGGTCCCTGATCTCGATATAGCCATCGGGATGGGTGATGCCGAGATCGCCGGTGTGAAACCAGCCGCCGGCAAAGGCCTCTTCCGTCGCATTTGGGTTCTTGAGATAGCCCTTCATCACGATGTTGCCGCGCATGAACACCTCGCCCATGGTCGCGCCGTCGCGCGGCCGCGGCGCAAGCGATAACGGATCGGCGACCATCAGGCCTTCGAGAACCGGATAATTGACACCCTGGCGCGCCTTGAGCGTCGCCCTTTCCGCTGCCGGCAGCGCATCCCATTCGTCGTGCCAGGCGCAGATCACTGACGGACCGTAAACCTCGGTCAGGCCATAGACGTGCGTGATCGCAAAGCCGAGCTTCTCCATGCCTTCGATAACAGCGGCCGGCGGTGCCGCGCCGGCGGTCATCATGGCGATGCAACGGCTGAAATCGCGCTTGAGCTGCGACGGCGCATTCAGCAGCAGGTTCATCACGATTGGCGCCCCGCACAGATGCGTGACGCCGTGCTCCGCGATCGCTGCATAAATCGCGCCGGCTTCGACCCGGCGCAGGCAGACATGCGTGCCCGAAAGCGCCGTTATCGTCCACGGAAAGCACCAGCCGTTGCAGTGGAACATCGGCAGCGTCCAGAGATAAACCGGATGCGTCGGCATGTTCCATACCATGGCGTTGCCGAGCGCGTTCAGGTACGCGCCGCGATGGTGATAAACGACGCCTTTGGGATTGCCGGTGGTGCCCGAGGTGTAGTTGAGAGCGATCGCATCCCATTCATCGTACGGCTCCTGCCAGGCGAAGGCCGGATCGCCGGACGCGATAAAAGTCTCGTAATCCATCTCGCCGAGTAACTTTCCCGGCGGCGCCAGTGCGTCGTCGATGTCGATCACCAGCGGACGCTTTTTCACCGCCGCCAATGCCTTCTCGATTACCGGCGCAAATTCGCGGTCGGTGATCAGCACCTTGGCTTCGCCGTGCGCGAGAATGAAGGCGATGGTCGCGGCGTCGAGCCGGATGTTGAGCGCGTTGAGCACCGCGCCCGCCATCGCCACGCCGAAATGCGCCTCGAAGGCTTCGGGCGTGTTGGCGGCCATCACCGCGACAGTGTCGCCCTTGCCGATACCGCACCGCTGTAAAGCACTCGCCAGGCGGCGGCAACGCTCGTAACTGTGCTTCCAGGAGTACCGCCGCGTGCCGTGCACCACGGCCAGCCGCTCGGGATAGATCGCCGCCGCGCGCGCGATGAAGCCGAGCGGCGACAACGGCACATAATTGGCCGGAGTGCGGTCGAGACCGGTGTCGTAGGCGCTTCCCATGGCATCGCGTCCTGTGGCTTCACAAAGCGCTGCCTTTGCCGCACAGTTGTAAGGGGAGAAAACGCCCATGGCCAGCCGCTATGCCACGGCCCACCGCCGCTCGCTGGTCGACCGGGAAGGATTCTGGGCCGAAGCCGCCCAGGCGATCGACTGGGAAAAACGGTGGGATACCGTGCTGGATTCGAGCCGGCCGCCCTTCTACCGCTGGTTCAAGGGCGCGCGGCTCAACACCTGCTTCAACGCGCTCGACCGCCATGTCGACGGTGGTCGCGCCCAGCAGGCGGCGCTGATCTACGACAGCCCAGTCACCGGCACGGTGCGCAAATACAGCTATCGCGAGCTGCGCGACCAGGTGGCGCTGCTGGCCGGCGCATTGCGCATGCACGGCGTCAAGAAGGGCGACCGCGTCCTGATCTACATGCCGATGGTGCCGGAAGCGGCGATGGCGATGCTGGCGTGCGCGCGGCTGGGCGCGATCCATTCCGTCGTCTTCGGCGGTTTTGCCGCACCCGAGCTTGCGACCCGTATCGACGATGCCAAGCCGCGGCTGATCCTTTCGGCGTCGTGCGGCATCGAGGTCAACCGCGTGATCCCGTACAAGCCGTTGCTCGACCAGGCGATCGCGCTCGCCAAGAGCAAGCCCGAAGCCTGCTTCATCCTGCAGCGCGAGCAGCTGGCCTGCGATCTGGTGCGCGACCGCGATTACGACTGGGACGAAGAGGTCGCCAAGGCATCGCCGGCGGCGTGCGTCGCCGTCGAGGCAACCGACCCGCTTTATATCCTCTACACCTCCGGCACCACCGGCATGCCCAAGGGCATCGTGCGCGACAATGGCGGCCACGCCGTGGCGCTGCATTGGTCGATGCAGTACGTCTATGGCCTAGCGCCGGGCGAGACCTGGTTCACCGCCTCGGATGTCGGCTGGGTGGTCGGGCATTCCTACATCGTCTATGCGCCGCTGCTCTATGGCCTCACCACCATCCTGTTCGAGGGCAAACCTGTCGGCACGCCGGATGCCGGCACCTTTTGGCGCGTGATCGCGCAGCATGGCGCGGTTGCCATGTTCACTGCGCCGACGGCGTTCCGCGCGATCAAACGTGACGATCCGGACGGCATGCTCATCCGCAAGCACGATATGGCGAAGTTCCGCACGCTGTTCCTCGCCGGCGAGCGCGCCGACCCGCCGACGATCGAATGGGCCGAAAAACATCTCGAAGTGCCGGTGATCGATCATTGGTGGCAGACCGAAACCGGCTGGGCGATCACGGCGAATTGCGTCGGTCTCGGCCAGTTGCCGGTGAAGCACGGCTCGTCAACCCTGCCAGCGCCGGGTTACGATTTGCATGTGCTCGATCCGGCGGGCAAGGAGATGAAGCCGGGCGAAGTCGGCGCGTTGTGTGTCAAGCTGCCGATGCCGCCCGGCTTCGCGCCGACGCTGTGGAACGCCGACGAGCGCTTCGTTCAATCCTATCTCGCCGACTATCCGGGCTATTACCTGACCGCCGACGCCGGCTACATGGATGACGACGGCTATGTCTTCGTCATGGCGCGCACCGACGACATCATCAACGTCGCCGGCCATCGCCTGTCGACCGGTGCGATCGAGGAGGTGTTGGCCGCGCATCCCGAAGTCGCCGAATGCGCTGTGATCGGCGCCGTCGACGCGCTCAAGGGCCAGGTGCCGCTGGGCTTTCTGGTGCTGAAGGCTGGCGCCAAGAAAGCGCCGAAAGACATTGCCGCCGAGGCGGTGAGCTTGGTGCGCGAACGCATCGGCCCGGTGGCGAGCTTCAAGACGGCGTTGGTGATCGAGCGGCTGCCGAAGACACGCTCGGGCAAGATTCTGCGCGGCACCATGCGCAAGATCGCCGACGGCGAGGAATACAAGACGCCGGCGACAATCGACGACCCGGCGATCCTCGGCGAGATCGCGACGTATCTCAAAGGCGCGGGGTATGCGAAGGACGGCGACTAAGCCGCAGCGGCAAACCTAAGCCGCCGGTTCTTCCGACGCGGCGGCGATGTCCTCGGCGCCGGGCGGCTGCACCATTGGCTTGCCCTCTTCCGGCTTTTTGCCGCGGTTGGCGCGCGCCACCGCCTTCTCCAGGTCTTCCATCGTGCACAGACCCAGCGCCACCGGGTGACGCGGCTTGATGTTGGGCGTGTTCCAATGGGTGCGATCGCGCACGGCATGGATGGTCGGCTTGGTGGTGCCGACCAGCTTCGAGATCTGGCCGTCGCTGAGCTCGGGATGGCTTTTCAGCAGCCAGGCGATGGCGTCGGGCTTGTCCTGGCGCTTGGCGATCGGCGTATAGCGCGGGCCCTTGTGCTTCACCACCTGCTCTGGCAATGCCTCCTTGGCAAGCTTGAGCCGGGCGTTCGGGTCTTTGATGCAGCGCTCGAGCTCTTCGAAGGTGAGTTGGCCGTTGGCGACCGGATCGAGGCCGTGCATCTGGGTCGAGACTTCGCCGTCGGCGATCGCCTGGACCTCGAGCATATGCAATCCGGTGAATTCGCCGATCTGGTCGAAGGTCAGCGGGGTGTTCTCGACCAGCCAGACGGCGGTCGCCCGGGGCATCAGCGGCAGCGACATATGTTTCTCCTCATGGCAAAGGCCAAGCTCGCGCCTAAAAAGCGCTTTCCAGGCCACCTGCCCATGTCTTGGATGCGGCTTATATAGTCGCTCGGCCGGGCCAATAAAAGCGGAAATCGGGCCTCAGATCGTCAGCACGATCTTGCCGATATGGGCCGAGCTTTCCATCAACGCGTGCGCCGCGGCCGCCTCCTTGAGCGGAAAGGTCTTGTAGATCACCGGCTTGACCTTGCCAGCCTCCAACAGCGGCCAGACTTCGCGCTTGAGCGCCTGGGCGATGGCGCCTTTCTGATCGACCGGCCGGGCCCGCAACGTCGAGCCGGTGAGCGTCAGGCGCTTCATCATAACCACGCCGAAATTCACCTCGGCGAGATTGCCGCCCAACAACGCAATAGTGACGCAGCGGCCGTCGACCGCCAGCGCGCTGATGTTGCGCGGCACATAGGGGCCGCAAACCATGTCGAGGATGAGATCGACGCCGCGATTGCCGGTCGCCTCCTTGATCACCTTCACGAAATCCTCGCGCTTGTAGTCGATGGCGCGCGTCGCGCCGAGCTTCTCGCAGGCCTTGCATTTGTCGTCGCTGCCGGCGGTGGCGAAAATGTCCTTGGCGCCGAATTCGCGCGCGAGCTGGATCGCGGTGGTGCCGATGCCCGAGGTGCCGCCGTGGATCAGCACGCTCTCGCCGCGCTTGAGCCGGCCGCGCTCGAACAGGTTGGTCCAGACGGTGTAGAAAGTTTCGGGCAAGGCCGCCGCTTCAACCATCGAGAAGCCCTTGGGCACCGCCAGGCATTGCACTTCGGGCGCAGCGCAATATTCGGCGTAGCCGTGACCGGTGACCAGCGCGCACACCTTTTCGCCTAGCTTCAGTCCATGGACGCCGAGACCAAGCGCGATGACGCTGCCGGCGATCTCGAGACCTGGAATGTCCGATGCGCCCGGCGGCGGCGGATAATTGCCCTGGCGCTGCGCCACATCGGGCCGGTTGACGCCGGCGGCTTCGACCTTGATCAGCACTTCGCCCGCGCCGGGCTTCGGC
>JBAVMB010000118.1:0-2873 GCA_049689615.1 Allostellaceae bacterium | reverse complement strand
CCTCTGGCGGGCGCGGCTATCGGCGCCGGCGCCGGCGCATTGACCGGTATGGCGACCAGCCCGTCGAACGTCTATCTCGGCAAGCCGGCCTGGGAACAGTAACCGGCCTGACGGTCATCTTTCGCTGAGACACTGCCCCCTCGGGATCGCTCCCGAGGGGGCTTTGCTTTGCGCGGTCGCTTAGACGGCGGGTTCGGATAATCCGCGCCGACGGCAGGCGGCAACCAGCGTATTGCGCAGCAGGCAGGCGATGGTCATCGGTCCGACGCCGCCGGGCACCGGCGTGACCGCACCGGCAACGCGTTGCGCTTCAGCGAAGGCGACGTCGCCGATCAGCTTGCCCTTACCGTCCGGCGTCGCGATGCGATTGATGCCGACATCGATCACCGTCGCGCCCGGTTTGATCCAGTCGCCGCGGACCATCTCTGGCCGGCCGACGGCGGCCACCAGCAGGTCGGCGCGGCGCGCCACTGCCGGCAGATCGTGCGTGCGCGAATGAGCCACCGTCACCGTGCAGTGTTCGCCGAGCAGCAAAGCCGCCATCGGCTTGCCGACGATGTTGGAGCGCCCGAGGATCACCGCTTCGGCGCCGGCGAGGTTCTTGCCCAGGCTCTCGCGCGCCAGCAACAGGCAGCCATAGGGCGTGCACGGCACCAGCGCCTTGCCGCCGCTCCACAACCGGCCGACATTCTCGGCATGGAAGCCGTCGACGTCCTTGGCCGGCGCGATCGCTTCGATGATCCGCTGTGCGTCAATCTGCTTCGGCAGGGGCAATTGCACGAGAATGCCGTCGACCGCCTCGTCGGCATTGAGCTGTGCCACCAGGCGCAGCAGCTCGGCCTCGCTGGTGGAAGCCGGCAGGCGGTGGGTGATGCCTTTGAGGCCAGCGTCGTCGGTCGCCTTGGTCTTGCTTTTGACATAGACCTGACTCGCCGGGTCGTCGCCGACTAAAACCGCCGCCAGGCCGGGCACGACGCCATGGGCCGTTTTGAGCGTGGCGGCTGCCGCTGCCACCGTGGCGCGCAACCGTGCTGCGACGGCCTTGCCGTCGATCAATCGAGCTTCAGACATCACTTCAATCCTTGTTCGAGCCGCGTGTCGCCGGCGGCGGGATCATGACGATAGGGAGAGATTTACGGCGGCTGGCGGCGCCGTCGCGTCCGAGACAGAACAGTCGTGGCATAAAGCCGGTCAACCGTGCATCAACGCGTAGACCTCGACCTGGCGCAGCTCCATCTCGATGAACCATAGGATCAACAACAGGATGACCGGCGAGATGTCGATGCCGCCGAAGCTGGGCAGGATGCGCTGGATCGGACGCAAGGCCGGTTCGGTCGCACGGTAGAGGAAGCCCGCGGCCGTGCGCACTGCATGGTTGCGCGTGTCGATGATGCCGAACCCTATAAGCCACGAAAATATCGCCGCAACGATGACGACCCACCAATAGATGTTGATCAGGGCGATGATGACCTCAATCACCGGCACCAGGAAATTGCTCATCGCCCAATTCCTCCCCCACGCCCGCGGCGCTGGCGAACCCTAACCATCGGCTCCGGCCGGTGCAAGACCAGCCAATGTCGCGGGGCCGCCTTGACAGCCCGCGTAACCGCGACCCATATTCCGCGCCACGCGGGCGGGGCAGTAGCTCAGTTGGGAGAGCGCGACGTTCGCAATGTCGAGGTCAGGGGTTCGATCCCCCTCTGCTCCACCATCCGCCCCGGCGGGGCCGTCGATCCAAAGGAAAGCGATTAATCATGAACCGTCGTGCGCTGGCCGCCGCGTTCGTGTTGGCGGTTGTCGCGGCGCCGGCGCAGGCCGGCGAGGTCTATCAGATCTCGACCATTTCGAGTCTGCTCGCCGGCGGCTACGACGGCACGGTCACGGTCGGCGAGCTGCTGCAGCATGGCAATTTCGGTCTCGGGACCTATAACGGCGTCGATGGCGAGATGGTGGTGCTGGCTGGCCGGGCCTATCGCTGCTCGGCCGATGCTGTCGCCCATCCGGTGAAAGCGGCGACGCGAACGCCGTTTGCCGTCGTGACCGACTTCCATCCGCAATCCACCGCGACGATCACGGCCGGTCAGCCGCTCGATCAACTCGAAGCGACGCTCGATCGCCTGCCTGGGAGCGCGTCACGCATCGTCGCAGTTCGTATCGTCGGCCGCTTCCAGGCGATGCAGGTGCGCAGCGAGCCGAAACAGCAGCCGCCCTACCGGCCGCTGGCCGAGGTGATCAAGACGCAGCAAGTGGCCCATGACTTGGGTGCGGTCGACGGCACGCTGGTCGGCTTCCGCTTTCCGGCCACCGCCAGCTCGGTCAACGTCGCCGGCTGGCACTTTCACTTCATCACCGCCGATGGCACGCGCTGCGGCCATGTCCTCGGCCTGACGACGGGTGCCGGCCGCGCCGCGGTGCAAGAAAATGCTGACTTACGCGTGCGCTTTCCGGCGCAGGCGCCTGCGGCGTCGGCAAGCGCGGACGCCGTCCGCGCGGTGGAACACGCGCAGTAACCGCCGACGCCTTAGCCGAAAGCCGGCGGCCGCGGCTTTTGCATGAAGTCGAAACCTTCGAGCAGGTTGTAGGCCTTGGCGTCGCGGTCTTGGAGCGGCTTCAGGCCGAACCGCGCCTCGATCAGAGCCAGGACCGACGTGGTATCGGCGATGCGGTGGTCGACATAGCCGCGTCGCGTCCACGGGCTGATCAGCAGTGCCGGAATCCGCGTGCCACAGCCGTAAGCGTCGGGCATCGGCGGCGCGACGTGGTCCCAGAAACCGCCGCCTTCGTCATAGGTGATGACGACCGCGGTTTTCTCCCATAGGCGGCTTTCGCCGAGCGCCGTCAGCAGGCTCATCACCCATTGTTCGCCCCAGCGC
>JBAVMB010000117.1:0-1888 GCA_049689615.1 Allostellaceae bacterium | reverse complement strand
CTATGGGATTGGGATCTGGCCCGAGGCCGCGTGTTCTGGTCGAACTCGATGTTCGACATTTTAGGCTTGCCGCAAAAGAATGACCTGCTCACTTTCGGTGAGGTCAATGCGCTGGTGCACGCCGATGACATCAATCTTTACGATCTGGCAACACAGCTTGCCGACGCCCGCGTGCAATCGTTCGACCACGCCTTTCGCATGCGCCACGCCGACGGCCGCTGGCTGTGGCTGCGGGCGCGTTGCGAACTGGCGCGTCAGGATGGCGAAGCCGGCCTGCATCTGATCGGCATTGCGGTCGATGTTACAGAGCAAAAAAGCCTGGTCGAGAAAACCGTGGAAGCCGATCTGCGGCTGCGCGACGCCATCGAGACCATTCCGGAAGCCTTCGTGTTGTGGGACGCCGACAATCGCCTGGTGCTGTGCAATTCCAATTTTCAGGCGCTGCATCACCTGGCCGACGAGACTGTCGTCGCCGGCACGCCCTATGAAACCATCGTCGCCGCCGGGACCAAGCCGATCATCCGCAGCACGGTGGTCAACGACGACAGCGCGCCGCCACAGCCCCCCGGGGCGCGTACCTTCGAGGCCCAGCTCGACGACGGCCGCTGGATGCATATCAGCGAACGCCGCACCAAGGACGGCGGCTATGTCTCGGTCGGCACCGACATCACCCAGATTAAGCTGCACGAACAGAAACTTATCGAAGGTGAAAAGCGCCGCATCGCCACCATCGACGATCTGCGCAAGTCGCAACAGGCGCTGGAACTGCAGGCCGACCAGCTCGCCGATCTCGCCGAAAAATACGCCGAGGAGAAAACGCGCGCCGAAGAGGCCAATGCAGCCAAATCGAAGTTTTTGGCCAACATGAGCCACGAACTGCGCACGCCGCTTAACGCCATCATTGGCTTCTCCGAAGTCATGGAAGCGGCGATGTTCGGCCCGCTCGGCGCCGACAAATACCGCGAGTATTCGCGCGATATCCGCGAAAGCGGCCAGTATCTGCTCGACGTCATCAACGACATTCTTGACATGTCGAAGATCGAAGCCGGCGGCATCCACCTCGCGGCCGAGGATGTCGAGCTCGAGCCAATTCTCGCCGACAGCCTGCGCGTGGTCTCCGGTCGCGCCGGCGACAAGCGGCTTGCACTCACCTCCCAGATCACGCCCGGTATCCGGCTCAAAGCCGATCGCCGCGCGCTCAAGCAGATTACGCTTAACCTTCTTTCCAACGCCGTGAAATTCACTCCGGACGGCGGCGCCGTGACATTGCAGGGCCGGATACGCGGCGGCAGGGTAACGATCGCCATCAAGGACAGCGGCATCGGCATTCCGAAATACGCGCTGCCCAAACTTGGCCGGCCGTTCGAGCAGGTCGAAAGCCAATTGACCAAGCGGCATCAGGGCTCCGGGCTGGGGCTCGCCATCGCCAAGTCGCTGATCGAAATGCACGGCGGCCGCATGCGCATTCGCTCGACGCTCGGACGTGGCACGATGGTGACGGTGCGACTGCCGCTGGAAGCGCGACGGCCGGTCCACACGCCGGATCGAGCGGCGGCTTAGTGCGCCGCGCTCAAGGCACTCTACCGACAATGCGCGCGAAGCATTCCCGCACCTGCCGCTGCGTTTCTGTGACGTAGGCTTGCAGGGCCGGAAAATCCGGCAGATCGGCGGCGCGCGCGAGCAGGCTCAGGACGCCGGCGCTGGCCGACGCTGGATCGAATTTCCCCGGCAGGCAGAGCCTGATAATCTGCGTCAAATTGTGGAACAGCGCCACCGCGGGCCGCAGAACCGCCGCATCCTCGGGGCTCAGCACGCCGTGCCGCTCGGCCTTCTCCAGCGTGCGCGCCGTCGAAGGGTCGAGAATCGCCGGCGTTTCGCTGGCGTGGAC
>JBAVMB010000116.1:0-3473 GCA_049689615.1 Allostellaceae bacterium | reverse complement strand
CAAGGTTGCCACGCCGGCGTCGCGGCAGGCGACGATGTCGCGCGCCTCGTCGCCGATTCCCCACGAGCGCGACAGGTCGAGGCCGAGATCGTGCTGGGCGGCGAGAATCATGCCGGGATGCGGCTTGCGCCATGGGCTGTCGCGGCGATAGCGACCGACGCCCTCGGTCGGATGCTCCGGCGCATGGTAGATCGCGGCGATCGGCGCACCGTGGCGACGGAATTCGGCGGACATGTAGTCCATCAGCGTGCGGAAATCGGCTTCGGTGAACAAGCCGCGGCCGATGCCCGACTGGTTGGTGGCAACGACGATCAAATATCCTTGGGAGACGAAATAGCGCGCCAGATCGAAGATGCCGTCGACGAAACGGCAGCGCTCAACCTGCCAGAGAAAGCCGACGTCTTCGTTGATCACGCCATCGCGGTCGAGAATGAGCGCGGGCGTGCCGCCGGATTTGGGTCTCATGATGCCAGCGGGATGTTGTCGATAAGCCGCGTGCGGCCGAGCCAAGCAGCGGCCAGCACCCGCGCGGGCCGCGATGGCAGCGGCGGCTCGAGCGTTGCGGCGTCGCGTACTTCGAGATAATCGACCTTCGAGAAACCGGCTGTGAGCAATGAGTGGATACCGTGCTCGGGCGCAGCCAAGTCGCCGGTGGCGAAAGCACGGGCAACCTCACCAAGAGTCTGGTGCAACAGCGGCGCGCGCGCGCGTTCGTCTGCCGAGAGATAGGCGTTGCGTGACGACAAAGCGAGGCCGTCGCTCTCGCGCACCGTCGGCATACCGTCGATCCGGACCGGGATATCGAGATCGCGAACGACGCGGCGGATCACCAGCAGCTGCTGATAATCCTTCTCGCCGAAGATCGCGACATCGGGTGCAGCCTGCAACAGCAACTTCGCAACGATGGTGGCGACGCCCGCGAAATGGCCGGGACGGAATGCGCCTTCGAGAATTATGCCCAAGGGGCCGGGATCGACGCGTGCGACCGCGCCTTCCGGATACATCTCGGCGACCGTTGGCACGAACGCGAGGTCACAGCCCGCCGCCGCGAGCTTGCGGCGATCACCGTCGATGTCGCGCGGATACCGCGACAGATCCTCGTCGGGACCGAACTGCGTCGGATTGACGAAGATGCTGGCGACGACGCGTTGCGCCAGCGTCTTGGCGCGCGAGACCAACGCGAGATGGCCCGCGTGCAGCGCGCCCATGGTCGGGACCAATGCGACCGTCGCGCGTGTATCGCGCCATGCCGCCACGGCGCGGCGCAACTCGGCGACCGTTGGCGCGACGGCGAGGTCGCCCGTGCCGGACTCCGGCGGCGAAGGCATCGCGGACATTCTCACGCGGGCAAAAACGGCTTAGGTGCGCCGCGTGCCGATCACGACCAGAACGACGCCGGCGACGATGGCGATGATCCCAACATAGTTGGGAATGATGTAATCGGTTTCCTTCTCGGCGTTGACCGTCAACGAGCCGATCTTTGCCACCTGCTCCTGGTGGCGGATGGGAATGACATTCACCGCCAGCGCGACGACACCGAGCGCGACCAGCACAAGACCCGCTATCATCATTTTCCGCATCAATCTCTCCCGTAGCGATTTATATCCAATTCGCCTCAGCCGAAGGCTAGCCCCATGATCGGCACCGTGTCCGGAAAAGTTTCCAGGCGCCGAACTTCGTCCGGCGTCAGCCATTTGACTTGCAGCGCGTCGTGCAGCGCCTCGCCGTCGCCGGCGCGCCATTCGAGCAGCACACACACCAGCGTAAAATGCGTCATCACCTTGCCGGCTTCATCCTGGCGGATCGCTTCGATGACGGTCAGGACGCGCACCGGCTCGGCGGCGACGCCGGTCTCCTCCAGCAGCTCGCGGCGAGCACATTCAAAGACGGTTTCACCCAGCTCCTGCGCACCGCCAGGAAGCCCCCATTTGCCGACGCCCGGCGGCAGCGAACGCTGTGCCAGCAGCGCGCGGCCGTCGCGACAGACGACGGCGAGACAGCCGACGATCGGCCGATCGGGATAAAGGCGGCCGGGCTTGGCGCCGGACGCGGTCTTGCCGTGTGCGGCGCTCACGGATCGACGGCGGCAGCTTTGCCTTCGAGCACTTTGTAGATCTCGCCGCCGGCCTTGCGGAAATCGGCCGACTTCTCGGCCATGCCCTGCTCGGCGTAGTCGCGGACTTCCTGCGAGATCTTCATCGAGCAGAATTTCGGCCCGCACATCGAGCAGAAATGCGCCAGCTTGGCGCCATCCGACGGCAAGGTCTGATCATGGAACTTCTCGGCGGTTTCCGGGTCGAGCGACAGGTTGAACTGATCGCGCCAGCGGAACTCGAACCGCGCACGCGACAAGGCATCGTCGCGTTCGCGCGCACCGGGATGGCCCTTTGCCATGTCGGCGGCATGCGCGGCGATTTTGTAGGCGATGACGCCGGCCTTGACGTCGTCACGGTCGGGCAATCCGAGATGCTCTTTCGGCGTGACGTAGCAGAGCATCGCGGTGCCGAACCAGCCGATCATCGCCGCGCCGACGGCCGAAGTAATGTGGTCGTAGCCGGGCGCGATATCGGTCACCAACGGCCCGAGCGTATAGAACGGCGCTTCGCCGCAATGCTGGAGCTGGAGGTCCATGTTCTCCTTGATCATGTGCATCGGCACGTGACCGGGACCTTCGATCATCACCTGGACGTCGTGCTTCCAGGCGATTTGCGTCAGCTCGCCGAGGGTCTTGAGCTCGGCGAACTGCGCTTCGTCGTTGGCGTCAGCGGTCGAGCCCGGTCGCAAACCATCGCCGAGCGAGAAGCTGACATCGTAGGCGCGCATGATCTCGCAGATTTCCTCGAAGCGCGTGTAGAGGAAATTCTCCTGATGGTGCGCCAGACACCACTTGGCCATGATCGAGCCGCCGCGCGACACGATGCCGGTGACTCTCTTTGCCGTAAGCGGAATAAAAGGCAGCCGCACGCCGGCATGGATGGTGAAATAGTCGACGCCTTGCTCGGCTTGCTCGATCAGCGTGTCGCGGAAGATTTCCCAGGTGAGCTCTTCCGCCGCGCCGTTGACCTTTTCGAGCGCCTGGTAGATCGGCACCGTGCCGATCGGCACCGGCGAATTGCGCACGATCCACTCGCGGATGTTGTGGATGTGCTTGCCCGTCGACAGATCCATGACGGTGTCGGCACCCCAACGGATTGCCCACACCAGCTTGTCGACTTCTTCGGCCACCGACGAGGTGACAATCGAGTTGCCGATATTGGCGTTTATCTTCACCAGGAAGTTGCGGCCGATGATCATCGGCTCGCTTTCGGGATGGTTGATGTTGGCCGGAATGATGGCGCGACCGCGCGCGACCTCGTCGCGGACGAATTCCGGGGTGACGTAGTCGGGGATGGCGGCGCCGAAGGATTCGCCGTCGGCGGCGGGCTTGAGCCGCTCGCGGCCCAGATTCTCTCGGATGGCGATGTATTCCATCT
>JBAVMB010000115.1:0-4878 GCA_049689615.1 Allostellaceae bacterium | reverse complement strand
CGCCCCACCCGTCTCCGCCAGCACCTTCGTGATCGCCGCCGTCAGCGACGTCTTCCCGTGATCCACATGCCCTATCGTCCCCACATTGCAATGCGGCTTGTTCCGTTCAAATTTCGCTTTCGACATGGGTCTGGTCTCCGCTCGATCTCGATCGTGTTCCCGCCGCTCAGGCCATCTTGGCGCGGACTTCGTCCGCCACCGCCTGCGGCACTTGTTCGTAATGGTCGAAGTGCATGGTGTACTGCGCGCGTCCTTGGCTCATCGAGCGCAGGGTGCTGACGTAACCGAACATGTTGGCCAGGGGCACCATGGCGCTGATGACTTCGGCGTTGCCGCGCTGGTCCTGGCCGGTGATCCGGCCGCGCCGGCTGTTCAGGTCACCGATGACATCGCCCATGTAATCCCGGGGCGTCACCACCTCGACGCGCATCACGGGCTCCAACAATTTGGGCGCGGCTTTCTGAATGCCTTCCTTGAAGGCGGCGCGGGCCGCGATTTCGAAGGCGAGCGCGCTTGAGTCGACGTCGTGATAGGCGCCGTCGAACAGCGTCGCCTTGAAGTCGATCACCGGGAAACCAGCGAGCACGCCGTTGTCGACCGAGCCCTTGAGGCCTTTCTCGACGCCCGGGATGTATTCCTTGGGTACCGAGCCGCCGACCACGTCGTTCTCGAACTCGAAGCCCGAGCCCGGAGGCAACGGCTCGAAGCGGATCTTGACGCGGGCGAACTGGCCCGAGCCGCCGCTCTGCTTCTTGTGCGTGTAGTCGACCTCGGACGTGCGCGTGATGGTCTCGCGATAGGCGACCTGCGGCGCGCCGACATTGGCCTCGACCTTGAACTCGCGCTTCATGCGGTCGACGATGATTTCGAGGTGGAGCTCGCCCATCCCCTTAATGACGGTTTCGCCGCTTTCCTTGTCGACCGCGACGCGGAACGACGGATCCTCGGTGGCGAGACGCGCCAGCGCCTGGCCCATCTTTTCCTGGTCGCCCTTGGTCTTCGGCTCAACCTTAATTTCGATGACCGGATCCGGAAACTCCATGCGCTCGAGTACGACAGCATTGTCTTCGTCGCACAGCGTATCGCCGGTGGTCGTATTCTTCAGACCCGCGAGGGCGACGATGTCGCCGGCACGCGCTTCCTTGATGTCTTCGCGGTGATTGGCGTGCATCAGCAGCATGCGGCCGATGCGCTCGCGGTTGTCCTTGACCGAATTGAGCACCTGGCTGCCGGTGGTGAGGATGCCGGAGTAGATACGCACGAAGGTGAGCGAGCCGACGAACGGGTCGGTCATGATCTTGAAGGCGAGTGCGGCAAACGGCTCGTCGTCCGAGGCCTTGCGGGTGATGGGCTCGTCTGTGCCCATCTTCACGCCCTTGATCGCGGCGATCTCGGTCGGCGCCGGCAGGTAATCGACCACCGCGTCGAGCAGCAGCTGCACGCCCTTGTTCTTGAAGGCGGAGCCGCACAGCACCGGCACGAAAGTGAAGGCGACGGTGCCCTTGCGGATGCACTTGATCAGAGTGGCTTCGTCCGGCTCCCTGCCGCCGAGATAGGCCTCAAGCGCAACATCGTCCTGTTCGACCGCCATCTCGACCAGTTTGTGGCGGTATTCGTCGGCCTGTTCCTTGAGATCGGCGGGAATGTCGATGATGTCAAACTTGGCGCCCAGCGTCTCGTCTTGCCACTTGACCGCCTTCATGCGGACGAGGTCGACGATGCCGGAGAAGTCGCTTTCGATGCCCATCGGCAGCATGACGACCAGCGGCTTGGCGCCGAGCCGGTCGACGATCATGTCGACGGTGCGGAAGAAGTTCGCGCCGATCCGGTCCATCTTGTTGACGAAGCAGATGCGTGGCACGCCGTACTTGTCGGCTTGGCGCCATACGGTCTCGGATTGCGGCTCGACACCGGCGACGGCGTCGAACACGGTCACCGCGCCGTCGAGGACGCGCAGGCTGCGCTCGACCTCGATGGTGAAGTCGACGTGGCCGGGCGTGTCGATGATGTTGATGCGATGGTCGCGCCAGAAACAGGTGGTCGCGGCCGAGGTGATGGTGATGCCGCGCTCCTGCTCCTGCTCCATCCAGTCCATGGTGGCGGTGCCTTCATGGACTTCGCCAATTTTGTAGGAGCGGCCGGTGTAATAAAGGATGCGCTCGGTCGTCGTCGTCTTGCCGGCATCAATGTGGGCCATGATGCCGATGTTGCGATAGCGATCGAGGGGAGTCGTACGAGGCATATGAAATCCGGATCCGCCGGCTTACCAGCGGTAATGGGAAAAGGCTTTGTTCGCGTCCGCCATGCGGTGCGTGTCTTCGCGCTTCTTCACCGCGTTGCCGCGATTGTTGGCGGCGTCCATCAGTTCGCCCGAGAGCCGCTCCTCCATCGTATGCTCGCTGCGCTCGCGCGCCGAGCCGATGATCCAGCGGATGGCCAGCGCCTGGCCGCGTTCGGACCGCACTTCGACCGGCACCTGATAGGTCGCGCCGCCGACGCGCCGCGACCGGACTTCGACCGCCGGCTTCACGTTGCCGAGCGCGTCATGGAAGATGCGGATCGGATCCTGACCCGAGCGCTTGGCGACGCGATCGAGCGCGCCATAAACGATGGTCTCGGCGACCGATTTCTTGCCTTGGTACATAAGGCAGTTCATGAACTTGGTGACGACGATGTCGCCGAACTTGGCGTCCGGCAGGACTTCGCGTTTGACGGCGGCGCGGCGGCGCGACATGGGCGGCTCCTACTTCGGACGCTTGGCGCCGTACTTCGAGCGGCGCTGCTTGCGGTCCTTCACGCCCTGGGTATCGAGCGTGCCGCGGATGATGTGATAGCGAACGCCGGGCAGGTCCTTGACGCGACCGCCGCGGATCATCACCACCGAATGTTCCTGAAGATTATGTCCCTCACCGGGAATGTAGCTGGTGACTTCGAAGCCATTGGTAAGCCGCACGCGCGCGACTTTGCGCAGCGCCGAGTTCGGCTTCTTCGGCGTCGTGGTGTAGACGCGGGTGCAGACGCCGCGCTTCTGCGGGCTGCGCTCCAGCGCCGGCACCTTGTTGCGCGCGGTCTGCGCGCGACGACGGTGATTCACCAGCTGATTGATCGTCGGCATCTCTCTCGCATTCCCTACAAGCGCAACAGCCGCGCAAGCGTGCTGGTTGCACACCGTCACGGCCGAAAGTTAGTCCCCAGGAAAGGCGCACCGTCTTTCACGGTGCCGAGCCAGTCGAAATCGTGCGACCGAGCTGCGTCTAGGATGGCTCCCTACTGCCAGCCCCCTCAAGGGTGCGCGGATACTATTGATCCGACTCACCCCCGTCAAGCCGCATAAACCCTGGCTTTGGGGATATTTTCCGATTCGGCGGCGGCGGCGACAACCGGCGCCGTTCCCATGAAAAAGGGGCCCCAAACTGGAGCCCCTTTCCCGTCGTATGACGGCCGTCTTAGGCGGTCTTGCGGCCCTCTTCGAGCGCCGGCGGCGATTCCTGGGCAGGCGTCCGGGCAGCCAGCTCGCGGTCACGTTCGGTGGCGATCTGGCGCCACTGGGCCATGATGCTGCCGGTGCCGGCCGGAATCAGGCGGCCGACAATGACATTCTCCTTCAGGCCCTGAAGGGCATCGGTCCGGCCGGAAACCGCCGCCTCGGTGAGGACGCGGGTGGTTTCCTGGAACGACGCCGCCGAGATGAACGAGTTGGTCTGCAGGCTCGCCTTGGTGATGCCCTGCAGCACCGGCCGTGCCGTCGCCGGCTTGAGTTTCTCGGCCTTGGCCTTGGCGTTCTCGGCGTCAAACTCGGCGCGATCGACCTGCTCGCCCGCGAGCAAGGTGGTTTCGCCCGGGTCCTCGATCTCGACCTTCTGCAGCATCTGGCGGACGATCACCTCGATGTGCTTGTAGTTGATGCGCACGCCCTGGAGCCGATAGACCTCTTGGATTTCATTGACCAGGTAGCTGGTCAGCGCCTCGACGCCGAGCACGCGCAGGATGTCGTGCGGCACCGGATTGCCGTCCATCAGCAGATCACCGCGCTGGACGAAATCGCCTTCCTGCACGCTGATGTGCTTGCCCTTGGGGATCATGTACTCGACCGGCTCTTTTTCGCCGTCCTGCGGCACGACGAGGATGCGGCGCTTGGTCTTGTAATCCTTGCCGAACTCGACGCGGCCGTCGGACTCGCTGATGATCGCGAAATCCTTCGGCTTGCGCGCCTCGAACAGTTCGGCGACCCGCGGCAGACCGCCGGTGATGTCGCGCGTCTTCGACGATTCACGCGGAATGCGCGCGAGCACGTCACCGGCGCGGACCTCGGCCCCGTTCTCGATCGACAGAATCGAGTCGAGCGACAGGAAGTAGACCGCTTCGCGCCCGTTAGCGAGCGTGAGCGTCTTGCCCTTGGCGTTCTTGATCAGGAGGCGCGGCTTCAAGTCGCCGCCCTTGGCCTGCTGTTTCCAGTCGATGACGACCTTGGAGGAAATGCCGGTCGCCTCGTCGAGCACCTCGCGCACGGAAACGCCTTCGGCGAGGTCCTGGTAATGGGCGAAGCCGTCCTTCTCGGTGATGACCGGCAGAGTATAGGGATCCCACTCGACCAGACGGTCACCTTTCTTCACGACCTTGCCTTCGTCGGCTAGCAGCTTCGCGCCGTAGGGCACGCGGTGGCGCGCCTTTTCGCGGCCGGCTTCGTCGAGCAGTGCGAGCTCGCTGTTACGGCTCATCACCACCGGGATGCCGCTGGAGTTGACGACGACGTTGCGGTTCTTGATCCGCACCGTCGCGTCGAACGCCGCCTCGACCGACGATTGCTCGGCGCCACGTTGCACCGCGCCCCCGATGTGGAAGGTGCGCATGGTGAGCTGCGTGCCCGGCTCGCCGATC
>JBAVMB010000114.1:0-2184 GCA_049689615.1 Allostellaceae bacterium | reverse complement strand
CCCGCAATTCGGTGTGCAGCACCTCCTGCCAGAACGGCACCGCGCGCAAGCGGCCGAGCGCGGCCTCGTCGAGCTCGGGCCACGGCAGCTTATCCGGCTCGTAATGCTGATAGGTCGACTTGAAGTGCTCGCAGAAAAGATCACGATGCGCGGTGCTGCCGAGCTCTACCGGCTTCGGCTTGGCCATGAACCGGCGCGCGAAGCGCACCAGGCGCGGCACGACGTTCGGCCTTAACAGGCGCGGATCGTAGCCGGCGAGCCGGCGTTCGTTCTCGGAGAGGCAGAGACCCATGAGCTCGCCGGTCGAGATTTCGACACCGACCGACTTGCTGCCGGTCATGGTGAAGTTGTTGTCGGCGTCGGGCGCGCCACCGAGGCCGCGGGCGATACCGATGCGCTCCCAGATCAGGAACGCCCACACGGCGAGCACTTTGAGCGCGAACCACGGCCGCCGCCACCACGGCATGTTGCGCTTGTGCCAAGCGACCCAGTTGACGAAGAACAGGATGTGCCGCCCCTCTTCCTGCATCACCGGCTCGAACGTATCTACCAGCGCCGGTGGGAAGTAGCCCGAACGCTTCGCCAGTTCGAACAGGCCGAAAGCGAAGAAGCTGTCGATGCATTCGCTGTAGCCTGTGACCATGAAGGCCCATTCGGGATCGCGCGGCTTCAGGTAAGGCGGCTCCTCGGCGAGTTCGATGCCGTAGGCGCGTACCATGTTGGCGAGCACGTCCTTATGCCGTCCTTCTTCGAAGCCGTTGAGCGCGATTGCTTCCTTGAGGAGGCTGTCGCTTACGGTGTCGCCGTAGGTCGCGACGCGCAGCTTTGCCTTGCCTTCGGTCTGTACGGCGATGTCCCAGATCGGCAGCGACACCAGGCGCTGGCGCGCGTCGGGATCGAGCTTCGGCCAATCGATGACCGCCGGTTTGTAAGGATTGAAAGTATCCAGCAGCATCCGGCAGAACAACGTCTTGTGCTGCTCGCTGCCCAGGCGGAAGCGTCCCGGCCCGCCTGCCTGACCATGCCAGGTGCGCGCTGCGCGATCGGCATCCGCGACCGATGAATCCATCACAATCCCTTTCCGTGAGTCGGCGCGGTCATATTACCCAAACATTGCATCGGACATGAGCCAAATCGCCGCGCCTTACAGGCCCGGCAGCCCGCGGCAATTCAGCGGACTGTGGCGTTAGCGGTGCCTGCTGCGGCGGTCCGGTCTGTGCGCAGATGCTCGAGATAGGCCACGATATCCCGCCTTGCGTTCGGCTCCAGCACTTTGATCGGCATTTTATTGCCGGGCACCAACGCCTGCGGATCGGCAAGCCAATGGTCGAGATTGGCGACAGTCCAGGTCAGCTTGGACTGCTTCAAAGCCGGCGAGTACGGGTAGCCGGCGACGCTGCCGGCGACACGATCGAACACCTTACCGAGCGGCGGCCCGATCTTGGTGCGGTCGAGCGCATGGCATCCCGAACAGCGGTCGGCGAACAGGCGCGCGCCGCGCGCCGGATCGGGCGGCGCGTTCCGATCGAAGCGCGACAGATTCTCCACGTCGTCAGGTTTGTCAGCACGGAAGAACGTGTAAGACAGAGTGATGGTATCGACGTTGTTGGCTTCGCGATCCTTGGCGAGCGCCGGGTCAACGAAAAAATCAACCGGCATGATCGCGGTCTTGCCCGGCGCCAGCTTTTCGTCGCTGAAGCAGAAGCATTGGATCTTGTCGAAATAGAGACCGACCTTGGCAGGCGTGACGTTGAACGTGGCGTGGCCGATGATTGGATTGTCGCTCAGATTGGTGGCAGAGAAATAGACCAGCTTCTCTTCGCCGAGATGAACCTGAACCGAATGCTGCACCGGCACGAACCGCCACGGCAGGTTCGGTGCAACCGAGGTGGTGAACTGCACGGTGACGACGCGGGGCGAGACGTTGCCCGCGTCGTCGGAGACACGCCGCGTCGTACCGTTGTAGCCGGTAGCGGCGCAGAACAGGCGGTAAAGTGGCACCGAAAATCCGACCAGCGTCAGCATCGCGGCCAGAACGCAAGCGAGCATGATGACGGTGTGATATTTGCGGCGTCGGCGAGGCGTGGCCATGACGAATTATTGCAACTTGCTGACACCGCGTATCGCGCGACCAGCGTGACGCGGTGTCGCAGAAAGCCACGGTTTTCGCGCCCGGATTATGAA
>JBAVMB010000113.1:0-1602 GCA_049689615.1 Allostellaceae bacterium | reverse complement strand
GGTCCGAGGTCGACGATCCAGTCGGCGGTCTTGATGACTTCGAGATTGTGCTCGATCACCAGGATGGTGTTGCCGTGATCGACGAGTGCATGCAGCACTTCGAGTAGCTTGCTGACGTCGTCGAAATGCAGGCCAGTCGTCGGCTCGTCGAGAATGTAGAGCGTGCGGCCCGTCGCGCGCCGCGAGAGCTCCTTGGCCAGCTTGACGCGCTGCGCCTCGCCGCCCGACAACGTCGTGGCCGGCTGGCCGATATGGATATAGCCAAGGCCGACGCGCTCGAGCGTCGCCAGCTTCTCGCGGATCGACGGCACCGCCGAGAAGAACGCCGCGCCTTCTTCCACCGTCATGTCGAGCACGTCGGCGATGTTCTTGCCCTTGAACTCGACCTCGAGGGTTTCACGGTTGTAACGCTTGCCCTTGCACACGTCGCACTGGACATAGACGTCTGGCAGGAAGTGCATCTCTATCTTGATGACGCCGTCGCCTTCGCACGCCTCGCAGCGGCCGCCTTTGACGTTGAACGAGAACCGTCCCGGCCCATAGCCGCGCGCCTTGGCTTCGGGCAATCCGGCGAACCAGTCGCGGATCGGCGTGAAGGCGCCGGTATAAGTCGCCGGGTTGGACCGCGGCGTGCGGCCGATCGGGCTCTGGTCGATGTCGATGACCTTGTCGAGATGCTCGGCGCCTTCGATGCGGTCGTGCGCGCCGGCTTGCTCGCGCGCGCCCATCAGCTTGCGCGCCAGCGCCTTGTAGAGTGTGTCGATCACCAGCGTCGACTTACCGCCGCCAGAAACGCCGGTGATGCAGGTGAGGGCGCCGAGCGGAAAGGCCGCCTTGATGTTCTGCAAATTGTTGGCGCGCGCGCCGACGACAGTGAGCATCTTACCGGTGCCGTGCCGGCGCTGCGGCGGCAACTCGATGCGCTTGCGGCCGGTGAGATAGGCGGCGGTGATGCTGTCCGGGCTTTTCATCACCTCGTCGGGCGTGCCGATCGCGACGACTTTGCCGCCATGAATGCCGGCGGCCGGACCCATGTCGATGAGATAATCGGCGGCGCGAATCGCCTCCTCGTCGTGCTCGACCACCAGGACGGTATTGCCGAGGTCACGGAGCCGCTTGAGCGTTTCCAGCAGCCGGTCGTTGTCGCGCTGATGCAGCCCAATCGACGGCTCATCGAGCACGTAAAGCACGCCGGTGAGGCCGGAGCCGATCTGCGACGCGAGGCGGATGCGCTGACTTTCGCCGCCGGACAGGGTGCTCGAAGCCCGCGCCAGCGTCAGGTATTCGAGGCCGACGTTGCGCAGGAAGCTGAGGCGCTCGTTGATCTCCTTGAGGATGCGCGCGGCGATGTCGCGCTGCTTCGGCGTCAGGTCCTGGCTCAGCGTTTCGAACCATTCGCCGGCCTCGAGGATCGACATGTCAGCGACCTGACTGATATCGAGCTTGCGGATCTTGACCGCCAGCGCCTCGGGCTTGAGCCGCTTGCCTTTACAGGCCTCGCACGGCGCCGTGTTCTGGTAGCGCGACAACTCTTCGCGCCGCCAAATGCTTTCGGTCTCGCGCCAGCGGCGCTCGATGTTGGGAATGACGCCCTCGAACGGC
>JBAVMB010000112.1:0-7763 GCA_049689615.1 Allostellaceae bacterium | reverse complement strand
GACCTTGGTGCTGATGGTCGCGTCGTCGACATACTGGCCGGCGGTCTCGCGGCCCTGAACAGCGGCACAGGCGGCGAGCGAGGCGCTCAAAGCGAAAGCGAGCGCAATGGCGGTCAAACGCGGCAGGCGGATCATAAAGCTCTCCTCAGCGGAAAGATCAGGCGCGCGATTAGACCCCAATGAAGATGCCGGCTGCAAGCCAGCCCATCACAGGCGAACAGATCCCGCCGCTCACGATCATGTCATTTTCGCGACACGGGAACAGGTGTGGCACGCCCACCGTTATCGTTATGATGACAACCCACCCGCAACGGAGGTCGGTCGTGCGCAACCTTTGGAAACGTTTCGGTCGCGTGGCGGCAGTGGCCGCGGCCGCATTCGGTCTGGCGCTCGGCGCCGCACCTGCAGTGGCCCAGCCCTATTACACTTGTCCGCCGGGCTACTATTTCGCGCAGGGCTACGGCTGCGTCGCCGCGCCGCCACCGCCGGTTTATTACTACTACGCCCCGCCAGCGCCTCCGCCGGTCGTCTATCCGGCGCCATTTTTCGGTCTAGGTTTTGGCTTCTCGTTCGGCGGCCACGACCATGATTGGCACGGTGGCGGCGGGCACCGCCACTGAGCGGCGCCGCGGCGATCGGTCAATTTAGGGGCTTGAGCTTCCCGGCGCCGGCGCTACCTGAATCGCCGTCGGCGGTCCGCTCGCGCTTGCGCCATTGCCGTTGTCCGGTACGGATGGAATCGCCGGCACCGGCGTCACGACGATACCGCGCGGCGGGCCGCTGGCCACGGCGTTATAAGACGGGCTCGACGCATTCGGCGTGTTGCTCGATGCCGGCGAAGCAGCCGGCGTCGATGCCGGCGCGCGCGAAATCACGACTTCGCCCGGTGGGACTGCGGCAGGCGCTGCGGCCAGGCCGTTCGAGGCGACGGCCGCCGGTGGCGTCGTCGGAGCGGCCGCGGGCGATACCGATCCGAGCGCACCCAGTGAATGCGGCTGTTCGCCGCTGACGTAGCTGACGCCGTTGACCGTCACCTCATTGGAATTCGACGCGGCTGCCGGCGGAGCCGCCGTCGCGACCGCAGCCGGCAGCGTTGGCGCCGGTTGTGGCGTCGCTTTGGCTGCGGCAGGCGGTGCCGCTTCCGGATGCAGGACGGCGGCAATCGGCGCCGGCAGATCGGCGTCGGCAGTGGACGACGGCGCCGCCGGCAGTTTGGTCGCGACGGTGCGCACCACCGGCTGTGCCTCGCGCTTAACAGCCGGCAACGGCGGCAGCGCCGGCGGCGCGGAAACGATTTGCGGCTGCAGCATGTCGCGCGGCAGATCGGCGTCAGACTTCTTGGGCGGCGGAGCCGGCGGATGCAGCGTCACGGCAGCATGCACCGGCGGCGCAGCCGCTGACGGCGGGGTTGGCACAGTTGCGGCTGGGGTCGGCGTCGGCGGAATCACCGTTGCGCCCGGCGACGGGGTCACGGCCTCGGCGATCGGCGACGATGGTGTTTCGTGGTACCAGAGCACAGCGGCCCCCGCTGCGACCAGCAGCAAGCCAGCGGCAACCGGCATAAAGGCCGAACGCCGCCGCGGTGCGCGCGCTTCGCGCCACGCCGCCTCAGCACGGCGCGGACCGGTGCCGAATGTAGGATCGCGGCGACCGCGCGGCGCCTTCGGCTCATAGAACGGATCGATCGGTTCGCCAGCTTCCAGTTCCAGGCGCGGCTCCTCATGCTGCGTATGGAAACGCGGCGACGGCGAACCCGGCTCGAGCCTAAACTGTCGCGGCGCGGCGCCTGGGCGCTCGGACGGATCACCGACCATAACTTACTCCCCTACTCACCGACGGTCGCGTCCGTTTATACGCGGCCAACTTGCGCAGCGTGCGCGCTCATTACGAACTCGGAAAGGCGGCCAAGTGTCAAAATCATGGCAAAATTTTGGCAGCCGGCGCCGTCGCGCGCCGTGGTTATCGCCGATTGCCACCGCCAGAAAAAGGATTTCTTGAGTAAGGATTATGGCTCGACGGACACCGACTACGCCGGCGCGTGCAGCCGGTAGCCGACACCGGGCTCGGTCAGGATCAGCGCCGGCCGCGCCGGGTCGCCTTCGAGTTTCTGGCGTAGGTTGCGCACGAAGACGCGGAGATATTGCGCATCCTCGACGTGCGCCGGCCCCCACACTTCGTTCAGGATCTGGCGGTGGGTGAGTACTTTGCCGGCATTGAGCACCAGCATGCGCAGTAGCTCGTATTCCTTGGGTGAAAGCTTGATCTCCACCTCGTCGCGCTTGACGATCCGCCGCACCAGATCGACCGAGATGCCGCCGACAGCGAACAGCGGCGGCGTGCCCTGCGCCTGGAAGCGATGGCGCATGGCGGCGCGGATGCGCGCGATCAGCTCGTCCATGCCGAACGGCTTGGTGACGTAGTCGTCGGCGCCGAGATCGAGCGCCGCCACCTTGCCCTGCTCATCGCCGCGCGCCGACAGCACGATCACCGGCACGTCGGACTTCGCGCGCAACATCCGAATGACGTCCAGCCCATTCATGTCCGGCAGGCCTAGATCGAGGATAACCAGATCGGGCTTTTCCCGTCCGGCCGCCTCGATGGCGGCTCCGCCAGAGTCGGCCTCGACGACGCGAAAGCCCTGGGCGGCGAGACTGGTGCGCAGGAAACGGCGGATCGGCGGCTCGTCGTCCGCGATCAGGACGCAGGGGGAGTTAGCCATGGGCGCGCGCCGGTGCGACAGTTTCGGATTCCGCGGCCGGCAGGCGGACTGTGAACACGGCGCCACCGCGCTCGCCGCGATTGGCGGCAACGATGGTCCCGCCCATCGCCTCGACGAAACCTCGGCAGATGGCGAGACCGAGGCCGGTGCCGGCGCGCTGCCGGTCTTGCGCGTGGACACGATAGAACTTGTCGAAGATGCGCTCGCGTTCGCCTTCGGGAACCCCAGGCCCCTCGTCTTCGACGCGTAACGCGACGAAGTCGCCATCGCGCCGTCCTATGACCCGGATCGTCGTGCCGATAGGCGTGAACTTGGCGGCGTTGTCGAGGAGGTTGAACAAGATCTGCTCGAGCAGCAGGTAATCGGCCTTGAGCAGCGGCAGGTCGGGCGCGAAATCGATCTCGACGCGATGGTCGGCGACGATGCGGCTGGCGCGGCGCAGCGCAGTGCCGACGATCTCGACGGCGTCTACAGGTTCTGGCTTGAGCGCGACCGCGCCAGATTCGAGCCGTGTCATGTCGAGCAGGTTGCCGATGAAGCGGTTCAACCGCTCGGCCTCGGATTGAATCGTCGCCATCAGCTCGTCGCGCGTCTTGGCATCGTAAATTTCGCCATAGCTCCGCAGGCTGGTGAGGGCACCCAGGATCGAGGCGAGCGGCGTGCGCAAATCGTGCGAGATCGAGGTCAGCAGCGCGGCGCGCAGGCGCTCGGTTTCGGCGGTGACGCGGGCGCGATCAATGTCTTCGGCGAAGGCGATGCGTTCGATTGCCACCGCCACCTGATCGGCGAGCGCGTCCAAAAGCCGCCTGCCGTCGGGCGTCAACAACGGCCCCAGCCTGTCGCGGTCGATGCCGAGCACGCCCACGATGCCGCGGCCGGTGCGCAGCGGCAGGAACAGCCGCTTGGCGCCGGGCAACGTGTCGGCGCCGCGACCGGCCGAACGGTTGTGTTCCCACGTCCAGCGCGCGGCGGCGAGGTCGGCTTCGTCGAGTTCGTCTTCCGGCGGGTAACCGGCGCGCACCGCAATCCCCTCGCCCTCCGGCAACAGCACGACAACGCGCACCGATAGCATGAGCGCAATCTGATAGACCGTGGCCCACAGCAGGTCGTCGAGCTTACCGATGCCGGCGAGTTTGCGGCTGAAGGCGAATAGCTCCTCGGTCGTACGCACGCGGGCGCGCGCCGCCACCATCTGGCTGCGCGTACGTGCCGCCAGATTGCTGGCGACGATTGCGACGACGAGGAAGAAGAACAACGCGACAACGTTTTCGGGATCGGAGATGGTGAAAGTGTAGACCGGCGGCAGGAAGAAGAAATTGTAGGCCAGCACGCTAATCAAACAGGCATAGAGCGACGGCCATAGGCCGTAGCGGATCGCGGCGAGCAGCACTGCCGTCAAGAAGACAAGCGCGACGTGAGTAACCGAGAGAAATTGCTGGAGGATGAGGCCGATGCCGAGCGCGCCGGCAATGATCGCGGTGGTGAACGCGTAGGGCCGGATATCGACGGGCTCGGCCTCCGGCGCCGTCTTGACCGTCCTCGTCGGCAGCGCCTCCGCGGCGTCGCCGGCGATCACATGCACGCTGATGTTCCCGGCGCTGCGCACCAACTCGTGCACCACCGAGCCGTGCAGCATCTCGAACCAGCGTGAACGCGTCGATTTGCCGATGACGATATGGGTGATGTTGTTGGCCCGGGCATAGTTGGTGATGTCGTCGGCAATGCGGGAGCCGGGCACGGTCAGTGCATTGCCGCCGAGCCGCTCGGCCAGCCGCAGCGTATCAGCGACACGGTCGCGCTGGGCATCGTCCAGCCGCTGGTGCCGCGCCGTCTCGACGTAGAGCGCCGTCCACGGCCCGTGCAGTCGATCGGCGAGGCGCTTGGCGTACCGGATCAGGGCGGCACCAGTCGGCTCCTCGTTGACGCAGACCAGCACGCGCTCGCCCGCCGCCCACGGCCCGCTGATCGCTTGGGCCTGCATGTAGGTGAGCATTTGCTCGTCGACGCGCTGGGCCGTGCGGCGCAGCGCCAATTCGCGCAACGCCGTGAGATTGCCCGGCTTGAAATAGTGGCGGATCGCGCGCTCCGCTTGATGCGGGACGTAGACCTTGCCCTCCTTCAAACGCTGGATCAGATCGTCGGGCGACAGGTCGACGACCTCGATGTCGTCGGCACGGTCGAGGACGCTGTCGGGTACGGTCTCGCGCACGCGGATGCGCGTGATCTGCGCCACGACATCGTTGAGGCTTTCGACGTGCTGGATGTTGAGAGTGGTATAGACGTCAATACCGGCCGCGAGCAGCTCCTCGACGTCAAGATAGCGTTTGGGATGGCGGGTGCCGGGCGCGTTGGTATGCGCGAGCTCGTCGACCAGCACAAGCTTCGGCCGGCGCTGCAAGATCGCGTCGAGATCCATCTCCTCGAGCGTGCGGTCGCGATAGGCGATACGCCGCCGCGGCACGATCTCGAGGCCCTGGAGCAACGCTTCGGTTTCCGCGCGGCCATGGGTTTCGGCGACGCCGACAACGACATCGATACCCTCGCGCAGGCGCGCGCGCGCCGCCGTCAGCATTTCATAGGTCTTGCCGACGCCCGGCGCGGCGCCGAGAAACACTTTGAGCCGGCCGCGGCCTTCTAGCGTCGCCGCGGCCAACAAGGCCTCGGGCAACGGTCGCGCTTGGCGTTTAGGGTTATCCGCGCGCATACACCATTATAACGCGATGCGTGCCCAACGCCGCCTCAGCCCTTCGCCAGGGCGTCCAGCGCCAGATTCAGCTCCAGCACGTTGACGTGCGGCTCGCCGAGGATGCCGAAGGTGCGCGGCGTGATATGGGCCTCGACCAGCGCCCGCACCTTGTCTTCGGGTAGGTTGCGGGCCTTGGCGACGCTCGGCACCTGGAACAAGGCCGCCGCCGTCGTGATATCGGGATCGAGGCCGCTTGCCGAGTTGGTCACCAGATCGACCGGCACGGACGCGTTCGGATTTTCCTTGGCCAATGCCGCCGAGGCGTCCTTCACCTGATCGACCAGCGCCTTGCTCGTCGGGCCGAGATTGGAACCCGACGAATTGTCGGCGGCGTAAGGCACTGAAATGGTCTTGCTCGGGTCCTTGGGATCGGGCTCGGTCGTTGCCGAAAGGCGGCCATGGAAATACTTGTCGGAGGCGAAGTTCTGGCCAATCAACTGCGAACCGACGACCTTGCCGTTCTGCACGATCAGGCTGCCATTGGCCTGGCGCGGAAAGGCGAGCTGGGCAATGCCGGTCATGCCGAGCGGGTAGATCAGGCCAGTGATGATCGTCATCACCACGATCATCAAGATGGCCGGACGGATTTCTTTCAACATGACGGGCCTCCTCATGCCAAGCCGACGGCGGTGACGACGAGATCAATGAGCTTGATGCCGATGAACGGCACGATCACGCCGCCGACGCCGTAAAGCCACAGGTTCCGGCGCAGGATCGATGAGGCGCCGGCCGGACGATAGCGCACGCCGCGCAAGCTCAGCGGGATTAGCGCGATGATGATCAGCGCGTTGAAGATGATCGCCGACAGGATCGCGCTTTCGGCGTTGCGCAGCCCCATGACGTTGAGTACGCCGAGCTGCGGATAGAACGCCATGAACATCGCCGGGATGATGGCGAAGTATTTGGCGACGTCGTTGGCGATCGAGAAGGTCGTGAGCGCGCCGCGCGTCATCAGCAGCTGCTTCCCGATGGCGACGATTTCGATGAGCTTGGTTGGGTCGCTGTCGAGGTCGACCATGTTACCGGCTTCACGCGCGGCCATTGTGCCGGTATTCATCGCGACACCGACATCGGCCTGCGCCAACGCCGGTGCATCATTGGTGCCGTCGCCGCACATCGCCACGAGCTTACCCTTGGCCTGTTCGTTGCGGATCAGCTGCAGTTTTTCCTCGGGCTTCGCCTGCGCCAGGAAATCATCGACGCCGGATTCCGCTGCAATCGCCGCCGCGGTGAGCGGGTTGTCGCCGGTGATCATCACCGTGCGAATGCCCATTTGCCGGAGTTCGGCAAAGCGGTCGCGGATGCCCCCCTTGATGATGTCCTTGAGGTGGATGACGCCGAGGACCCGGTCGCCGCGCGCGACGGCGAGCGGCGTGCCACCCGACTTGGAGATGCGCTCGACTATCGTCTGCAGTTGTGGCGAAGCCGAGGTACCGGTGTGCTTCAGAACCGCGTCCACCGCGCCCTTGCGGATAGTCTGGCCGCCTTCGAGATCGACGCCGCTCATCCGCGTCTGCGCCGAGAACGGCACGAAGCGAGCGTGGAGCGGCGCCATGTCGCGGCCGCGTAAGCCGTATTTCTCTTTGGCCAGCAGCACGATCGAGCGGCCTTCCGGGGTCTCGTCGGAAAGCGAGGAGAGTTGCGCCGCGTCGGCGAGTTCGCGGTCGTTGACGCCTGGCAGCGGAATGAACTCGGTGGCTTGCCGATTGCCCAGCGTGATGGTTCCGGTCTTATCGAGCAGCAACGTGTCCACGTCGCCGGCGGCTTCGACAGCACGGCCCGACATCGCAAGCACATTGAAGCGCACCAGCCGGTCCATGCCGGCGATACCGATGGCGGACAGCAACGCACCGATGGTCGTCGGAATCAGCGTGACGAAGAGCGCGATCAAGACCACCACTGAAACCTTGCCGCCGGCATAGCTGGCGAAGCTTGGAATGGTAACCGTGGCGAAGACGAAGATCAGCGTCATGCCGGCAAGCAGGATGTTGAGCGCGATCTCGTTCGGCGTCTTCTGCCGCACCGCGCCTTCGACCAGCGCGATCATGCGGTCGAGGAAGGTCGAGCCCTGGGCGGCAGTGATCTTGACCTTGAGCCAGTCGGACGTGACACGGGTGCCGCCGGTGACCGCCGAACGGTCGCCGCCGCTTTCGCGGATAACCGGCGCCGATTCACCGGTGATCGCGGATTCGTCGACCGAGGCAACACCTTCGATCACCTCGCCGTCGCTTGGAATGTAGTCGCCAGTTTCGACCAGCACGACATCGCCGGGCTTGAGTCGCGCCGCATCGACCAGCT
>JBAVMB010000111.1:0-9871 GCA_049689615.1 Allostellaceae bacterium | reverse complement strand
GCGGCGACAATGTCATCGTCATCAACGCCGAGAAAGTTGCGCTCACCGGCAACAAGGGCAAGCAGAGCCTCAACCGGCATTACACCGGCTATCCCGGCGGTTTGAAGGAGCTGACCAAAGGCTCGATCCTCGCCGGTGCGCATCCCGAGCGCGTCATCGTCAAGGCGGTAGAGCGGATGATGCCGCGCGGCCCGCTCGGCCGGAAGATGATGGGCCATCTCTTCGCCTACAAGGGCGCCAGCCACCCGCACGAGGCCCAGCAGCCGAAAAAGGTCGACATCGCCGCGATGAACCGGAAGAACAAGAGGTAAGCATGGCCGACTTGCAGCAATCCCTGCGCGACGCGCAGGGCGCCCAGCTCCTCAAGACCGCCGCGCCGGCGCCGTCGGAAGAGGCCAAGCCGCGTCTCGACGCACAAGGCCGCGCTTACGCCACCGGCAAGCGCAAGAACGCCATCGCGCGCGTCTGGCTCAAGCCGGGCAAGGGCACGATCAACGTCAATGGCAAGGACAGCCAGGCCTATTTCGCGCGGCCGGTGCTGCGCATGCTGCTGAACCAGCCGTTCGTCATCTGCCAGCGTTTGGGCCAATACGACATCGTCTGCACGGTCACCGGCGGCGGCCTTTCCGGCCAGGCCGGCGCCGTGCGTCACGGCATCAGCAAGGCGCTGACCTATTACGAGCCGGGCCTGCGCGGCGTGCTCAAGGCCGGCGGATTCCTGACGCGCGACAGCCGCGTCGTCGAGCGTAAGAAGTATGGCCGTGCCAAGGCCCGACGCCGCTTCCAGTATTCGAAACGCTGAGTTCCGCACGCGATCACGCATGCAGGGCATCGGCGCAAGCCGATGCCCTTTTCTTTTGTGCGCGATTATGGTGTGAAAGGATTGCGAATGGCTGCGAAGGTCTTCATCGACGGCGAGGCCGGCACCACCGGCCTGCAGATTCACCGCCGGCTCAAGGCGCGGCGCGATCTCGACTTGCTGTCCATTGATCCGGCCCGGCGCAAGGACGCCGACGCGCGGCACACGCTGCTCAACGGCGCCGACGTGGTGATCCTGTGCCTGCCCGATGATGCGGCGCGCGAGGCCGTGAGTCTCATCGAAAGCAACTCGGTGCGCGTCATCGACGCGTCGACCGCATATCGGACCGAGCGCGGCTGGACCTACGGTTTTCCCGAAATGTCGGCGGCGCAGCGGACCGCGATCACGAATTCGCCTCGGGTTGCCAATCCTGGTTGTTACGCGACGGGATTCATCGCCCTCGTGCGGCCGCTGGTGGAGGGGAAATTGTTGCCGGCGCCCTGGCCCGTTACGGTCAACGCCGTCTCCGGTTACAGCGGCGGCGGCCGGAGCATGATCGCCGAATTCGAGGACACGGCCGCGCCGAACTACACCAAGGTGCCATACCGCATTTATGCGCTCGGCCTCGCGCACAAGCATGTGCCGGAAATGCAGGCGCACACCGGCCTGACGCATCGCCCGCTGTTCGCGCCGGCGGTCGGCCGTTACGCGCAGGGCATGATCGTCGAGGTGCCATTGCAGCTCGATGCGTTGCCGACGATGCCCAAGGTCAAGGACCTACACGCCGCCTTGGCGCGCGCCTACGAAGGCGAGGCCTTCGTCGAGGTGGCCTCGCTCGATGAAGCCGCCGCGCTCAAGACCCTCGAGCCCGAAGCGCTCAACGGCACCAACCGGATGAAGCTCTACGTTTTCGGCTCCGAAACGGCGCGTCAGGCGCGGCTGGTCGCATTGCTCGACAATCTCGGAAAAGGCGCCGCCGGCGCCGCGGTGCAGAACCTCAACCTCATGCTGGGCCTGCCCGAGGCTGCCGGCCTCGCGCCGGAACGGCTGCCCGCATAGGCCGCGCGGCGCGGAGCAGGGCTGATGTTCCCGCACGCTTTGCTTGTCTCGCCACTTTATGTCGGCTTGTGCGCGCTGATATTCGTCGCGTTGAGCGCACGGGTGATCCGGGGGCGCGGACGCCGCGGCGTCAATCTTGGCCACGGCGGGCACGCCGATCTCGAGACCGCAATCCGGACCCACGCCAACTTCGCCGAATACGTGCCGTTGGTGTTGCTCATCATCGTGCTGGTCGAGGCAACCGGCTTCAGCCGCTATTGGGTTCACGTTCTCGGCGCCGCGCTGGTTGCCGGCCGGCTGCTGCATGCCTGGGGCTTGACACACCACAAGCAGCCGTCACTCGGCCGCATCGTCGGCGTGACGTTGACCTTCGCCGCGCTCGCGATCGGCGGCGTGCTCCTGATTACGCGCTTTATCGGCAGCATGGTGTCATAGGCGCCGCTTCCCAACGCGGAAGCCCGCGGCTAAATTCCGGCGACAGGGTTTAAGGGGGTTATGATGGTCTCATCCGCGGGGCGGGGCGCGCGGGCCGATATCGACATGCGTCAGTTCGCGCGCAGCGTCGGCACCAACATGGCGGTGGCGGCGGGCCATACCATCTTCAACAAAGGCGATCCCGGCCAGTGCATGTACATCGTGCAGTCCGGCACCATCGAGATCGTAATCGGCGATAAAGTGGTCGAGACGCTTGGCTCCAACGAGGCGCTCGGCTTCATGACTATGATCGACAAGCAGCCGCGATCGTCGACGGCGCGCGCCAAGGAAGCGTGCGAATTGTCGCTCATCGACGAACGCAAGTTCCGCTTCATGGTCGACGAAGTGCCGAACTTCGCCATGTACATCATGGGCGTGCTGGCCCGCCGCATTCGCGGCATGAGCAACGCGATCTAGGTCAGCCGTCGCCTACGCGCCCGAACGCACCATCACGTACGTGCCTGGCGCGTCGGCCAGCGGCTTGAGCGCGCCGGCGCCGGGCACGCGCGCATCGGCCTCGCCGCCGGCATACTGCTTCACCCATGCCTCCCAGCGCGGCCACCACGAGCCTTCGTGGAATTGTGCGTCCTTGAGCCACGCTTCCGGATCCTTGGGCAGCTTGTCGTTGGTCCAATGTCCGTACTTCGCGCGGCCAGGCGGATTGACGACGCCGGCGATGTGACCCGAAGCGGCAAGCACGAACGTCACCGGTCCGCCATAGAGCTGCGTAGCGACATAGGTCGAACGCCACGGCGCGATATGGTCTTCGCGCGTCGAAAGGATGAAGGTCGGCGTCTTGATCTGCCGGAGGTCGATCGGCACGCCGGCGAGCGTAATGCCACCGGGGCGCGACAGGCGATTCTCCTGATACATGCTGCGCAAATAGAAACTGTGCATCGCCGCCGGCATACGCGTTGAATCGCTGTTCCAATAGAGCAGGTCGAACGGGAAGGGCTCCTTGCCGAGCAGGTAATTGTTGACTACGAACGACCAGATCAGGTCGTTGGCACGCAGCATGTTGAAGGTGGTCGCCATGTCAGCGCCTTCGAGATAGCCGTGCCTGTTCATGCGCTCTTCGAGCGACTTGAGCTGCTCCTCGTCGATGAATACCGACAGCTCGCCGGCCTCCTTGAAATCCACCAGCGAGGCGAAGAATGTGGCCGATCTGATGCGAGTGTCGCCTTTCGCTGCGAGCCAGGCGAGCGTCGCCGCCAGCAGCGTGCCGCCCAGACAATAGCCGATGACGTTCGACTGTTTTTCTCCGGTCGCGCGTTCGATGGCGTCGAGCGCCGCGAGCGGCCCTTCGCGCATATAATCGTCGAAAGTCTTGGCGGCGAGAAGCTCGTCGGGATTGGCCCATGAGATAACGAACACGGTGTGGCCTTGCTCGACCGCCCACTTGACGAACGAATTGGTCGGACGCAGATCGAGGATGTAAAACTTGTTGATCCACGGCGGCATGATAAGCAGCGGCGTCTTCTGCACCTTCGCCGTCGCCGGCGCGTACTGGATGAGCTCGATCAAATCGTTGCGGAATATGGCCTTGCCGGGCGAGACCGCGATGTTCTTGCCGACCTGGAAGGATTCGAGATCGGTCATCTTGATCATCAGGCGGCCCTTGCCGCGCTCGAGATCATCGAGCAAGTTCTTGAGCCCGTTGACCAAGTTCTCGCCGCCGCTATCGATGGTCGCGCGCAGCACTTCGGGATTGGTCGCGACAAAATTGGTCGGCGCGATCGCGTCGACGAACTGCCGCGTGTAGAAATCGACTTTCTGTGCTGTCTTGTCGTCGAGCCCGTCGACCTTCTTCACCGTCGACTGCAGCCAGCGGGCCGTCAACAGATAGCTCTGCTTGATGAAATCGAACAGCGTGCTTTCGCGCCATGCTTCGTCCTTGAACCGTTGATCGGTCGGCGCCGGTTGCACCACCGGCGCAGGATTGCCGCCGAGAAAGCGCTCCGCCGCGCTCTGCCACAGCCGCATGTAGTCCTGCCACAGCGTGAGCTGCGCCTCGATCATCGGCGCCGGATTAGCAATCATACGTCGCGTCATTTCGAGAAAGGCATTGCCGACATTGAGCGGGTCGCTCATGCCGACGCCGCCATCAGCGCCAACTGTGCCCTGCCGCGACAGGAACTCGCTCACCAGCCGTTGGCTGCGCGACGCGATCTCGGCCATGTTGCGCGACCACACGGCCGGATCGGGCATCTTGGGTGAATGGGGCGCAGTCTCGGTCATCGGTCGCTGCTATCCGCTAGGGCTTGCGGCCCGGAGCTGGGCTGTCCGCGCCGATGGCGTGAAAGCATTTGCCTGACGGGCAATTGGGGCTCTAATACAACGGCGGCGGGACGCACGGTGTATCTTAGGGGCGGGGCACGCGGTTCGCCAGAACGTTGAGGCCGAGGCACAGTATGCAGGTTGCACGGATCTGGGTTGGAGCGGCCATTGCCACCGTGGCGTTGCCGTTGGCCGGTTGTGATCACGTGCCTGACGCGGTCAATCCGGTGGCATGGTATCGCGATGCGAGCGGAGCTGCGAAAGCAGACGCCCAGGACACCAACCAGCGCAACCAGCAAAACCTCGAAGCCGGCAGCAAACAGCCTTATCCCAATCTGGCGTCCGTACCCGGCGCGCCGACCGGCGCGACCAGCACCATTGATCGTGACAAGCTGGTACAGGGCCTCGTCGCCGACCGGACCAATGCCAAATACAGCAGCGACCAGCTGCAAGCCGGCAGCCAGCTCGCGAGCATCGCGCCGCCGCCGCCGGCCAGGACCAATACGTCTGCCGTCGCGGCCACGGCAGCGCACAGCCCGCCATCGAATACGGCGACTGCGGCTAGGCCGGCGGCCGCTTCTACCGCCGCCAGTCCGCCGTTACGGCAGACGGCGAATGGTCGTGGGCAAGAAACACCGCCAGAAGAATCAGCATTGGCGAGTCCGACAATTCCCAAACTGCCGCAGGGCCAAGCGCCGCCACCGCCACCGCCACCAGCGCAGGTTGCGCGGACGACACCACCTGTGGCGCCGACAATTCCGCCGACGACACCAGCCCAGTCGCAGACACCGCCGCATTTGACGCCGCCAGCGGGCGTGCGTGCCGGCGGCTCGCCGTCACTCGCCATGCGCACTCCGGCCAAGGCGCAAAATCCGATTTCGGTTTCAGTCGGCGACGTCGCCTTCGCGCAAGGCTCATCCGATCTTGCCGAAACGCAGCGCAGCGCGCTCGCCGAAATCGCCGGCCTTTACAAGCAAACGGGCGGTGAGATCCGGATCGTCGGCCATTCTGAACCGGGCAACGCCAACGACGCGATTCGTCAACGCATCGCGGGCCTCGATCTCGCGCTCGATCGCGCCAACGCCGTCGCTCAGGCTCTGGCCAAGCTTGGCGTGCCGCCGCGCGATATTCGTGTCGAAGCCGCGCCGGCCAACGCTCAAGAGCAGCCGCGCGCCGAAGTCTTCATGGAATATTGATCGGCGAATTGGTTCCAACCGGCGACTCGGCTGGCGGAAAACTGTCGCCGCCACCGCCGCCGAAGGGTACAAACGGCTCCCCAAGGAGCCGAACGTGACATCTCCTCTTCGCATCGGCATTGCCGGACTCGGCACCGTCGGCACGGGCGTGGTGCGGTTGCTCGCTGCCAATGCCGGGCTCATTGCCCGGCGTGCTGGGCGCAAGCTCGAGTTGGTTGCCGTGCTCGAACGCGATCGCAGACGCAATCGCGGCGTCGACTTGTCGAAACCGAAATGGCACGCGACGCCGCACGCATTCGCGACCGATCCGAACATCGACGTCGTGGTGGAGCTGATTGGCGGCGCTGACGGCGTGGCGCTGAACCTGGCCAAGACGGCGCTCGCCGCCGGCAAGCCGGTGGTCACCGCCAACAAAGCGATGCTGGCACATCACGGCAACGAGTTGGCGCGGCTTGCCGCCAAGCAGGGCGTCGCGCTCGCCTTCGAGGCGGCCGTCGCCGGCGGCATTCCGATCCTGAAATCGCTGCGCGAAGGCCTCGCCGCGAACAAGGTGCAGCGCGTCTACGGCATCCTCAACGGCACCTGCAATTACATCCTCACGCAGATGCGCGACAGCCGCCGCGATTTCGCCGCCGTGCTGGCGGAGGCGCAGAAGCTCGGCTACGCCGAAGCCGATCCGAGCTTCGACATCGACGGCATCGACACGGCGCACAAGCTGGCGATTCTCGCTGCCGTCGCCTTCGGCGGCGCGGTCGATTTCAAAGGCGTCCACGTCGAAGGTATCCGCCACGTCTCCGCTGCAGACATCGAGTTCGCCGACGCACTCGGCTATCGCATCAAGCTGCTCGGCATCGCGCGCCAAACGCCGCACGGGTTGGAACAACGCGTCCATCCCTGCATGGTGCCGGCGGCGACGCCGATCGCGCATGTCGAGGGCGTGTTCAATGCCGTCGTCGTTGAAGGCGATTTCGTCGGCCGAGTTGTGCTCGAGGGCCGCGGCGCCGGCGCCGAGCCAACGGCTTCAGCAGTCGTCGCGGATCTGATCGACATCGCGCACAGCCGCGCCGGCATCGGCCTCGGCGCCGGCGTCAAGCCGAAGCTCGCGCCAATGGCGCGACACGAGGGCGCCTATTACCTGCGCCTGATGGTCGTCGACCGCCCCGGCGTGATGGCCGACATTACTGCCGCGCTGCGCGACGAAAAAGTTTCGATGGAGCAGATGATCCAGCGTGGCCGGGCGCCGGACGAAACCGTGCCGGTGGTGATCACCACGCACGCCACGGTCGAGGCGCAGATGCGCCGGGCGCTCGACCGCATCGCCCGGCTGAAATCCGTGCGCGAGAAACCGCGCATGATCCGCATCGAGGCTCTATAAAGGTAAGTTACGGAAGCGGAGAAATTTGATGGGCGACAACAGCCACCGCATGGACCGCAATCTGGCGCTTGAGGCGGTACGCGTCACCGAAGCTGCGGCGCTGTCGGCGTCCCGGCTGATGGGCCGCGGCGACGAGAAAGCCGCCGACCAAGCGGCGGTCGACGCCATGCGCAAAGCCCTCAACGGCCTCGCCATCGAAGGCACCGTCGTGATCGGCGAGGGTGAGCGCGACGAAGCGCCAATGCTGTACATCGGCGAGAAAGTCGGCACCGGGCAGGGGCCGAAGATCGACATCGCGCTCGACCCACTCGAAGGCACGACGATCACCGCCAAAGGCGGCCAAAACGCGCTCGCCGTCATCGCCATGGCCGAGGCCGGCGGCTTCCTCAATGCACCCGACGTCTACATGGATAAGATCGCAGTCGGCGTCGGCGACGGGGTCGTCGACATCGACGCGCCGCCGGCGGAGAACCTCAAAAATCTTGCCAAGGCAAAGAATGTCACCGTCTCGGACCTGGTGGTCTGCATTCTCGATCGGCCGCGACACAGCGATCTGATCGGCAAGGTTCGCGCGGCCGGTGCGCGCATCATGCTGATCTCCGACGGCGACGTCTCCGGCGTCATTGCCACCGCGCGGCCCGACAGCGGCGTCGACATCTACATAGGTTCGGGCGGCGCGCCAGAAGGCGTCCTGGCCGCCGCCGCTTTGCGCTGCATCGGCGGCTTCATGCAGGGGCGGCTGCTGTTCCGCAACGACGACGAAAAAGGCCGCGCGCGGCGCCTCGGTATCGACGATCTCAACCGCAAATACGGCCTGCAGGATCTGGCCAAAGGCGACGTCATGTTCGCCGCCACCGGTGTCACCACCGGCACCATGCTCCAAGGCGTGCGCCGCATCGATCACGGCGCCGTCACGTATTCGATGGTCATGCGCTCGAAGAGCGGCACCGTGCGCATGATCGAGGCGGTGCACAATTTCGACCGCAAGAGCAATTTCGACTTTTTGCAACAGGATGGACGGTAACGCCAGTCCGCGTGGCTTTCTCGGCGTCGAGCGCTCGCTCCTCGGCAAACGCTGGCGCGAGCGCAGCGGCGATGCGCGTCTCGGCTTGTCGCTGACGCAGCGGCTCGGCGTGCCGGAGATTGTCGGGCGCATTCTTGCCGGTCGTGGCGTCACCGAGAGCGAGGCCGAACGCTTTCTGGCGCCGACGCTGCGCGATGCGCTGCCTGACCCCCTGTCGTTCAGGGGCATGCAAGAAGCCGTCGCACGCATTGTCGACGCCGTCCGCAGCAATGAGACGATCGCCATCTTTGGCGACTACGATGTTGACGGCGCGACGGCATCGGCGCTGCTCAAACGCTTTCTCGAGACTGCCGGATGCAAGGTCCGAGTCTATATCCCGGACCGGCAGCGTGAAGGCTACGGCCCCAATGCGCCCGCGTTGCTCAAACTCAAAGCGGAAGGCGCGGCAGTCGCGATCACCGTCGATTGCGGCGTTACTGCATTCACGCCGTTGGCCGAGGCGGCGGATGCCGGCCTCGATGTCATCGTCGTCGACCATCACGTCGCCGAACCGCACCTGCCACGCGCTCTGGCGGTGATCAATCCTAACCGGCTTGATGAGAGTGGCGCGCACGGTAATCTCGCCGCCGTCGGCGTTGCGTTCCTGCTCGCGGTTGCGGTTAATCGCGCGCTGCGCCACGCCGGCCACTACGCGGCGCGAACCGAACCCGATCTGATGACGCTGCTCGATCTCGTGGCGCTCGGCACGGTGTGCGATGTCGTTCCGCTAACCGGACTTAATCGCGCGCTGGTGGCGCAGGGCCTCAAGGTGATGCGCCAGCGCCGCAATACCGGCATTGCCGCGCTTGCCGACGCCGCGCGATTGGCCGAACGCATCGACGCCTATCACGCCGGTTTCATCCTTGGCCCGCGCGTCAACGCCGGCGGCCGCGTTGGCGCCGCCGATCTCGGCACGCGTCTACTGTCGACTGATGACGTGATCGAGGCGCGTCAGATCGCGGCCGAACTCGACCGCCTCAACGACGAACGCCGCACTATCGAGGCTCGCGTACTCGAAGAGGCGATTGTCCAGGTCGAGGCGAGTGATGGCAAAGCGCCGCTGATCTTCGTGGCCAACACCGGTTGGCATGCCGGTGTCATCGGCATCGTCGCCAGTCGGCTCAAGGAACGCTATGGCCGGCCGGCGTTGGTGGCGGCAATCGAAAACGGCATTGCCAAAGGCTCGGGCCGTTCGGTCGCCGGTGTGGCACTCGGTGCAACGGTTATCGCCGCCCGACAGGCCGGGTTGCTGATCAACGGCGGCGGCCACGCCATGGCGGCCGGCTTCACGGTCGAGTCCGGCAAGCTCGAGGCGTTGCGCGATTTCATGGCTGCGCGTGTCGCCGAAGCGCTCGGCGGACAAGAGCCGACGCCAGAACTCGGCATCGACGGCGCGCTGGCTTGCGCCGCGGCGACGCCTGAATTCGCGGCGCTGGTCGAGCGTCTGGCGCCGTTCGGCACCGGCAATGCCGAGCCGCGCTTTGCCTTCGCCAATTTGCGCGTGCTGCGCGCGACGGTAGTTGGCCGAGACCAAGCGCATGTGAGCTGCGCGCTTGGCGACGGTGCCGGCGCCGGCCGGCTCAAGGCGATTGCGTTCCGGGCGATCGAAAGTCCGCTCGGTCCGGCGT
>JBAVMB010000110.1:0-4891 GCA_049689615.1 Allostellaceae bacterium | reverse complement strand
TTGCGCTCACCGCTTATATGGCGTTGGGCTCGCCCGGCCTGCCCGACCTGCCGTTCGCCAATCGCGTCTCGCCAGCGGCACAGCAGGCGATGATCCAGACTATGGTGTCGGGCCTCGCCGCCAAGCTGAAGGATAATCCGCAGGATGCGCAGGGCTGGGCGATGCTCGGCCGCTCCTATGCGGTGCTGGGCGACACCGGCAAGGCCATCGACGCCTACGAGCACGCCCATCAGCTCAAACCCAACGATCCGGCCATCGCACTGGCCGAGGCCGCGGCGATGCTCGCGGACCGAAAAGTCGAAGATCCGGTGCCAACGCGCGCGGTGGCGCTGCTCAAGACCGTCACCGCGCAGCAGCCCGACCAGCCGATGGCGCTGTGGTTCCTCGGCCTGGCGGAGGCGCAGCAGCGCGATTTCGCGCAGGCGCGCGACGACTGGACGCATCTGCTGCGGGTGATGCCGGCCGACGCGTCCGAACGCGACACCGTCAAGGCCGCACTCGACGCGATCAAGGACAAGTAGGCGGACTTGGCCGCCAGCAAGCCGCCGCGGTAGAGTTTCGCTTTGGGAGGCAACGATGGACGCGCGCCAAGACGCGGCCCTTTGGGAGCCGACGCCCGAGCGTATCGCGGCGACCAATCTGCGGCGTTTCATGGATGAAGCCGGCCGCCGGACCGGCCGCCGCTTCGGCGATTTCGCCAGCCTGCATCGCTGGTCGGTCGAGGATCGCGAAAGCTTCTGGCGCCTGATCTGGGATTGGGGCCACGTCATCGGCGAGCCCGGCGCGACTGTCCTCGAAGCCGGCGACCGCATGCCGGGCGCACGCTTCTTCCCGGCGGCCCGGCTCAATTACGCCGAGAATCTGCTGCGCAAGCGCGACAGCAGCGATGCGCTGGTCTTCCGCGGCGAGGATAAAGTGCGCCGTCGCCTGTCCTGGGCCGACCTATACGATCAGGTGTCGCGCCTGGCACAGGCGATGAAAGCAGATGGCATCGGTCCCGGCGACCGTATCGGCGGCATCGTCGCCAACATGCCCGAGGCGATCGTCGGCATGCTCGCCGCCGCATCGCTCGGCGCGGCCTGGTCGTCGTGTTCGCCCGATTTCGGCGTCAAAGGCGTGCTCGACCGGTTCGGCCAGATCGAGCCCAAGCTGATCCTCGCGGTCGACGGTTATTTCTATAACGGCAAGACCTTCGACAACGCCGACAAGACGCGGCAGATCGCGGCGGCGCTGCCGTCGGTCAAGCGCGCCGTCATTGTGCCCTATATCGGCAGCGCGACCGCGCTCGACACGCTATCAAACGCCAAGGCCTATGCCGACTACGTCGCGCCTTATGCGCCGCGCGACATCGACTTCGCGCGACTGCCGTTCAACCATCCGCTTTACATCATGTATTCGTCGGGCACGACCGGCGTGCCGAAATGCATCGTCCACGGCGCCGGCGGTTCGCTGCTGAAGCACATCGTCGAGCAGCAGTTGCATTGCGATCTCAAGGACGGCGACCGGCTGTTCTACTTCACCACTTGCGGCTGGATGATGTGGAATTGGCTGGCGACCGGCCTCGCCGCCGGCGCGACGCTGCTGCTCTACGACGGCTCGCCGTTCCACCCTTCAGGCAACGCGCTGTTCGATTACGCCGACGACGAGCACATGACGCATTTCGGCACCTCGGCCAAATACATCGATTCCGTGCTCAAGGCCGGGCTCGAGCCGATCAAGACGCACAAGCTGGCGAGCGTGCGCTATCTCAGCTCGACGGGTTCGCCGCTGTCGCCCGAAGGCTTCGATTTCGTCTATCGCGCCATCAAACGCGACCTGTTCATGGCGTCGATATCGGGCGGCACCGACATCATGGGCTGCTTCGTCATGGGCAATCCGATCGGTCCGGTGTGGCGCGGCGAGATCGCGGCGCCGGTGCTCGGCATGGCGGTCGACGTGTTCCGTGACGACGGCAGCCGCGCGGCCGACGACGAAAAGGGTGAACTCGTCTGCACCCGTGCGTTTCCCTCGATGCCGCTCGGCTTCTGGAACGATCCCGGCAACGTCAAGTACCACGCCGCCTATTTCGAGCGCTTCGCCAATATCTGGTGCCACGGCGACTATGCCGCGCGCACGCGCCACGGCGGCTTCATCATCTACGGCCGCTCGGACGCGGTGCTCAATCCGGGCGGCGTGCGCATCGGCACCGCCGAAATCTATCGGCAGGTCGAACAGATTCCCGAAGTGCTCGAATCGCTGGTGGTGGCTCAGGAATGGCAGAACGACGTGCGCATCGTGCTCTTTGTGAAACTTCGAGAAGGCGTGACGCTCGACGAGACGCTGATCCAGCGCATCAACCAGCAGATCCGCGCCAACGCCAGTCCGCGCCACGTGCCGGCGCGCACCATCCAAGTCGCTGACATTCCGCGCACCAAGAGCGGCAAGATCGTCGAGCTCGCGGTGCGTGAGGTGGTACACGGCCGGCCGGTGAAGAATCTCGAGGCGCTGGCCAATCCCGAGGCGCTCGCCCACTTCCGCGATCGGCCGGAGCTACGGAGCTAGACCGCCAGCTTGTCGATGGTCTTCGCCAAGTCGATGTCGCGGCGCGACAGACCGCCAACGTCGTGAGTCGAAAGCGTGATCTCGACCTTGTTATAGACGTTGAACCATTCGGGGTGGTGGTCCATCTTTTCCGCCGCGAGCGCGACCTTGCTCATGAACCCCCAGGCGTCGGCGAAGGTGCGGAATTGAAAGCTCTTCTTGATCGCATCGCGGCCGGCGACTTCCGTCCAGCCCACCAGGCTTTTGAGCGCCTCGGCGCGCGCCGATCCCGCCAGCTTCTCGACCATTGTCCGCCTCCCTTGTTGCCGCGATGAGCCAAAATTCGACTGCGCCGACCATGGCCGATATCGAGGCGCTGACGCAACGCGCCCTGACCACTATTCCCGAGCGCCTCAAGCGGCATGTCGGCAACGTGATCATCCGCGTCGACGAGTTTCCCGACGAGGATACCGAGAGGGAGATGGAACTCGAAAGCCCTTTCGACATCCTCGGCCTCTATCGCGGCGTCGGCATGCCCTATAAGAGCGTCATCGATCCGCTGCCGTCGATCGACATGATCTTCCTCTATCGCCGGCCGATCCTCGACTATTGGTGCGAGACCGGCGACGACCTCTATCGTGTCGTGCGCCACGTTTTGATCCACGAGATTGGCCACCATTTCGGCTTCAGCGACGCCGATATGGACCGCATCGAGGCGGAGGCTGGATGACCGCCCCGGCCATTCCCGATCTCGCTTACTGGCGCGGCGCCGGCGGCGAGCAATGGGTGCGCAATCAGGAATTCGGCGACCGGCAGTTCGCGCCGGTGACCGAGGTGCTGTTTCCGGCTGCCGCCGCCGAGCCGGGCGAACACGTGGTCGATATCGGCTGCGGCTGTGGCACGACGACGATCATGCTGGCGGGGACCGTCGGGCCGCACGGCCGCGTGCTCGGCATCGACGTCTCGGAAGCGATGCTGGCGCTGGCGCGCAAGCGCGCGCCACAGGGCGCACCGATCGAATTCGTCTGCGCCGACGCGACCGGCTATGAATTTCCGCGCGGCGTGTTCGATCTGCTGTTCTCGCGCCACGGCGTCATGTTCTTCGCCGATCCGGAACGCGCTTTCGCCAATCTGCGCACTGTCTTGAAGCCCGGCGGCCGCCTCGCCTTCAGCTGCTTTCGTGCGCCGCGCGACAATCCCTGGGCGATGACACCGCTGCAAGCGGCGCGACCCTTCGTGCCGCCGCTGCCGAAACTCGGACCCGAAGATCCGGGACCGTTCTCCTTCGCCGACGAAGCGCGGGTGCGGCGTATCCTAGGCGCCGCCGGCTTCACCGACATCGCCCTCAAGCCGGTGGACGTGGCGTTCGATGTTGCCGCTGGCCAGGGATTCGACGCCGCGGTCAAGAACGTCACCGAGCTCGGCCCGACCAGCCGTGCGCTGCAAGGCCAGAGCGCCGAAGTCCGAGCGCAAGTTGTCGCGGCGGTGCGTGCGGCGCTGGCGCCGTTCGTCAAAGGCCAATCGATACCGCTCGGCGCGGCACTCTGGCTGGTGACGGCGCGCAATCCCTAAAGCAGTGCCGCCACCCGCCGGCGCAATTCCGGAATCAGCGACCGGCGGAACCACGGGTTGTTCTTTTCCCATGCGGTTGTGCGCCACGACGGATGCGGCAGCGGCAAGGTTCCCGCCGGCGCCGCGCGCCACGCCTTGACCGTCTCGGTCATGCTCTGCCGTTTGGCTTCGGGCATGTAGTAGTCGATGGCGTAGGAGCCGACCAACAGCGTCAGGGCGACCTTGGGCAGCTCCGCCAGCAAATGCGGATGCCACAGCGGCGCGCATTCCCGCCGCGGCGGCAGGTCGCCACCCTTGGCGTCGCGGCCGGGATAGCAGAACGCCATACCCATCACCGCGACGCGGCGTTCGTCATAGAACGTGGTGCGATCGACGCCCATCCATTCGCGCAGCCGGTCGCCGCTGCGGTCGTTGAAGTTGAGACCGGTCTCGTGCACGCGCGTGCCGGGCGCTTGGCTGAGGATGAGAATGCGCGCGCCGCCCGTTACTTGCAGCACTGGCCGCGGACCGAGCGGCAGGTGCTTGGCACAGACGCGGCAGCCACGTAGCCGGACGAGCAGCTCGTCGAGGCTTTCATCCGAGGACTTGAACGCGGCGTGGGTCACGACGCCGAGCTTAGCCCGAAAAAGAAAGCGGCGCCTCTTGGCGGGCGCCGTCTTTCCGTCCTCGGGCCGCCCAAACTGGAACGTTGGATGCTGCGGGGCGAGACCTCGACCCTATAAGAGCAAAGCCCGTGCCGCGGAAAAACATATAGCATTTTCAATGATTTATGAAACACGCCCAGCGCCGGCTGTAAGGC